>JANYAX010000014.1 GCA_025361085.1 Candidatus Nomurabacteria bacterium
CATGGAAGAGTTTGAATGAATATTTAATGTGGTACAATTACGAAAGAATACATCTGGGAAAGTATCTTAATGGTATGATTCCGATTGAGAAGTGGCAGAATTATCAATTAAAAGTGTCACCTCTAAAGGTTAACTGAACAAGCTGAGGGTTAAATTTATCGATATCGAATTGACCCAATAAAAAGCAATGGACACTGTTTGTGAGTGTGGCTATATTGAAGAAAAAGAGTCCATCAAACAATTTGAGAAGCTAGTTGAAAAAGTCAATTGGAGTAAATTAACAAAAGTGTTTTATTTGATAACTATATTTATCTATTTTAACTTATTAACTTTTCTCTCCGCAAGAATTATTTATTAATTCTCTTGTGAGTGAACCCACTAATCCATCTTGTATAGTGCCGAGGAACTTCTGCATTCGCTTGATAGCACCGTCTGTGATTGGTCCAAGTATTCCATCTTCTTTGCCTGAGGCAAAGCCAAGTCTGTTCATATGAGCTTGGAGGATCTTCACTTCAGTCACTTTCTTCTTTGCAAACTTATTATAGAATCCATTCCTTGCTCCAGATTTTAGATTCTCTGTGAGTATTTGAGTTTCAGAACATAGTCCTTTTTTACCTAAAGACGGTGTATCTACTACTGGAGTAGTAACTACTGGTTGAATTATTTTATTAATTCCAGAAGCAAAACTTCCAGTGACTCTACTACCACTAATTCTTGGAGTTGGAGTACAAACACCTCCTTTGTCTATACTTGTCTCATTTTGATTTAAAATTCCATCAGAGCAAGTTGAGGCCGCCTCTTCTCTTTCATAGAATTTCAATGTCGGATAGTTTGTAGTGTTTGTCTTCCAAACAGTATTAAAGTCCCAATCACCACTATCAAATGGTTCATTGCCAGTATTATTAAAGAAATAATTTGGACTAGGAATTTCTGTTGTGTTTACTCCCACGCAAGCTCCTATACTTCCGCTACCACCATAACAACTTATCCCGCTATTTTTACCTTCGTCATAATAAGTATTTAAAAATGTCAGATATTCACTACCACTATCATCAGACCCAATGATTGCTCCATAATTAAGGCCTGCGTCTATAGAATTTGCCGAAAAAGAATCTACTATATTTGTAATTGCATAATTATAACCGATTAGACCTCCGACAAATTCATTCCCCGCTAAACTACCGGAGGAGTATGATCTCTCAATATCTATTGTCGTTTCACCAAGATTAAAATTATCATCATAAGTTTCTCCTATTAAGCCGCCACTAGAATAAAGATAATCTTTCCCGCCTCTAATATTACCACTATAATAACTATCCTTTATAGAAACCTGAGAACCATTACCAGCCCATACATTTACACCAGCATACCCGATAAGTCCTCCGATATCATAAGAATCATTATTCGTAGTAATATTTATATCACCCCCTACAAAACTCTTAAAAATATTTAGTTTTGCTGAATCTCTATCATTAGTCATATTTAAATTAACTTCACCGATAAGACCTCCTATGTGTTCCGGACTAGTATTTGCATCACCTACATTAAAGTCTGCTAAAACTGCATTATTGGGACCGAGGTTGGCTGTAACGATAGCATCATTATAATCATCATTATAAAATTCTAGATATCCGAAAAGTCCACCGACATCTCTTAGCCCTTCTAGACTAACATCTGAAGTTATAGTATTCCCAGAAACAGTCAAATTATTATTAATATTTTCCTTATCATCTTTCAAATAATAATAACCCACCAGACCACCAATTCCACCGCTGACCATAAAATCTCCTGCATAAGCACCTTTTGTTTGTTTTTCTACCAAGACACCTCCTTTGATTGTATTGTCTGTAATCGTCGTATCGCTATTTTGGGAAGTATATACCTCAAACGATCCCAAAAGTCCTCCTGTATTATCCGCACCTTTAATAATTCCTGAGATGGTATTCCCGGATAGAGTTAGAATCGAAGCAGAATCATTACTACTACTATAATATCCGATAAGACCTCCAGTATTACGACTGCGATTATAATAACCCTTATAGTAGGAAAGACCAGTAACATTCGCCGAGCTTGTGACATCGGTTACGGCGACTTCTCCGTATGCACTTCCAGCGATTGCTCCGACATCATTCCCTCCTAAGACAGAACCACCTTCTATGGTCAAATTTGTAATCGTGGCGCTATCTCCCAACTCATTAAATATACCGACGCCAGATTGTTGAGGTCTATTTATATTGAGTCCTGTTATAATGTGACCTTGCCCATCTAGCGTTCCTTGAAAAGGCAAACCATTTTCATCATCACTCCAACTTATTGGATTAAACCCCTCATTATAAGCAGGATGCCAATCACTATTACGAGCTAAGCACTCAACTTCATTTGCAATAGAAATATTAGTACAATAGGCATCAGCCGGATTCCAGTTCGTTGTTTCACTACAACTAAAACCATCAGAAAGTTTATAAGTATCCATATTACCACCAATAGAAGCTATATTTTGAAGCTCAATGCAACTGCTTATATAATGAACCGTTGGAGAATCGAGCGCTTGTGTAATGGTGTTCCATTCCCCGGGGCCATATTCAGTATAGGCTCTCACTCTTAAATCATAAGACTCGCCAAGTATTAAATTATTAAAACTAATAGGCGTGGCGGAATTATTTGCAAAAGCACTCTTACTGTCATCCCAAGCATAAGAATTGCCATGCTTCTTTATCTCGTATTCGTAAGTATCATTATCTCTCAAATCCAGACCGCCTATATTTGATGGGGTATCCCAACTTAGGAGTATCGTATTTCTATTTTCAACCTCTGTATGTAAAGATGTTACTTGACCAGCTGGAGCAAAAAAGTAATCATTCCGCAAAACTGACAAGCCGGTACTTGTTGCCCATTTATTAGTAAAATCCCATTGATCAAGGGGCGGATTTATTATACTATTTTTTAAATAAGAAGAATCTCCTGCCCCTGAATCAAATGAATAGCAAGAGGGTAGCGTAAAACCCAAAGAACCAGACCCCACACAACTAAATACAGAACCGGCTAAATCATAATAAGAATCCACTATGCTGCTATCGCCATCGGAAACATCTATAGAACCAACAATCCCGCCCTTATCACCAGTATTAGATATGATACTATTGCTAAAACTAGCCTTTATATTAAAAGTTTGGCTACGACCAGAATCCTTATGAATATAACCGATTGTTCCTCCGGATTTTTTACCAGTACTAGTTATGCTACCTGTAGAATAAGATCTTTCAATTGAAACATCGTTATTGTTTGCTCTACCAATAAGGCCTCCGGTATTACCGCCAGTACTTGATATAACTACATTCACATAACTATCATAAATATTTATACTATTAAAAGATACACCAATCAATCCTCCTACATCTGCGCTACCGGTAACTACTCCATTAACTCCTATATTGTGTAAATAACTACCACTATTAGCAGCACCAACTAGCGCTCCTGTCCCTGCCCCACCTTTTATATTAACCCCAGTTAGATTGATGCTTGATATAAACGCCCCAAAGATATAACTAAACATGCCCACAGATGCACTATCGGGACGGTTTATATAAAGATTTAAGATAGTATGACCTCGCCCATCGAGCGTCCCACCAAACGCTTCAATCGGTCGGAAACCATAAAAACCTCCAGCGCCATTTTCATTCCAAGTACTAGTCTCCGAGCAGTCTATACTATCTTCTAGCCAATAAATTTTACCAGATGAACTTTCGGTACTAGCGATAGACTGAAGATCCACACAATTAGCTACAAGATATGGGCTCTCAGCTGTGCCATTTCCAAAACCACTAAAAGCACTCGCATTATGAGCAATGCCCCCCCCTGCGACAACAAAAACGAAAACTAAACAATAGAAAAATTTTTTCATATTTATTGATTAGTATTTTTTTCTAATATTTTTTCCGACTTTTTATTATTAGTTTTGTCTTTTACAAGGTGAATATTCGCATTGATCACAACACCATTCTCAAGTTGGCCGTTTATATTGACACTATCTCCAACTTTTAAAACAACACCTCTTCTCTGACCTAGAGATGAATTATTTTTGTTTGAATTTGTATTGTTTGGATTAGTCCATCCCAAATCTCTTTTCTTCACTAGGATAGAGCCAGTAACTGCACTCTCGGGTTTAATCTTTCTTACTTTACCTTGTTTGTTTAATTTAGGAGTATCTTTTGTCTTAGGTTGTGATACTTCTATAGTATAGCCAGTATCTGAAATAGCTGTGATAACTCCCTTAAAATTAACATGGGGTGAATTGTGTGTCTGAGTATTATTCTTCGTAATAGGTTTATCTAAGGCAGGAGCCTTGGCATCTACAAATAATGGTAAACCAGAAACACAAACAAAAAGTAAAACGAGTATAGCAATTTTTCTCATAAAAAATAAATTAAACTTTTAATAGTTAATGGTTATATTATACCAAATACAAATATATAATACTATGTTTGCATTGGGTTAGTACACAATTGACACTAAAAGTACGCAGAGCGAAATCCGCCTTCACATTCTACTGGCGAATTTTGTCCGCCGTATCCTGCCACGTCGGACGAAGGCGGAGGGTGAGGGATTTGAACCCTCGAAGGTTGTAACACCTTACACGCTTTCCAAGCGTGCGCACTAGACCACTATGCGAACCCTCCATATCCAAAACCGTATCTCACGATGAAGCAAGATACGGCTTGGATATTGAACATCAGGATTAATAATAAAAACTGATGTCCTTTAAAAAGAACATCTAAGTTAATATTACTAGAAAACAGAGCTTAATTCAAGAGTTTTTTTAAATTTTTCATTGTATAATGATAAAAACATCGTCCTCTACTTTGTGCTATCGCGCAAAGTAGAGGACGTAGAGAATATAACTGAAGAAAAATTACAAGCTTTCGCGCAATCTTTTTATTCTTTCTTCTACTGGTGGGTGTGTTGAAAATAAACTTCCGACTTTTTTCGCAAATTTACCAGAGCCAGTAGGGTTGGCAATATATAAATGCGCAATTGCTGTTGATTGTTTTTGCATTGGTCTACCATACTGACTTATTTTCTCAAGTGCAGAAGCGAGCCCTTCTGGGTAACGAGTAAGAAGGGCACCTGAAGCATCAGCCAAATATTCACGCTTACGAGAAATAGCAAGCTGGATGAGTGTAGAAGCGATAGGAGCAAGAATAGCGACTACAATTCCGATTATCATAAATATTCCATTCCCTTCTCTATCATCACGATTCCCTCCTGCCTGCGCAGGTAGGCCAAAAAAAGACATCCGAATCATCATATCAGAAATAATAGCGACAAATCCTACAAGAACTACTACAACAGTAGAGACCAACATATCTCGATTCCCAATATGACTCATCTCATGAGCAATCACGCCTTCAAGCTCTGTCTTATTCATAAGAGTAAGTAATCCTGTGGTAACTGCTACGACAGAATGATTCTTGTCCCTGCCTGTGGCAAATGCATTTGGTGATGGATCATTAATCACGAAAATTTTCGGCATCGGAAGCCCAGCCGTAATTGCAAGATTTTCAACGATTGTATAAAAATCAAAATACTGTTCCCGTGTTGCCGGCTTGGCTCCTGCCATTCCTAAGGCAATCTTGTCTGAATACCAATAACTCACAATATTCATTCCAATTGAGAAAACCACAAAAAAATACAGAATATTCGGATTGTTATACATTCGCGAAAAAACAAAACCAAGCCCAATAACTACGATCAAAAAGATGCTCATGAGCATCCACGTCTTTCTGACGTTTTGTCCTTGTTGTGTATAAAGTGTCGCCATATCAATTATTACATTCTTTAATTGGATTTTCTACAATTTCTTCAAAATGTTTAGATAAAATCCCGCCCGTATATGCATCAACAGCCACTTCAGGGATATATCCATACCTTGTATTTTCTGTATAACCAAAATCTTTTTCATAATAATTTCCACCAACTCTCCAAGCTTTTTTAAATTTACCATCATTCATTTCATAATTTACTAAACTTGTAGAAAAAGAAACTACATCCATTTTATCTGTATGCCAACATTTCTTTAAGATCGGCCCAGCTATTTGTTCAGCTTGATCTTTAGTAATAGTTTTCTTACTAAACACGTTCAAATATGTATCGGGATTCTTGGCCATAATCAATATAGCAAATAAGACTAAAACAATAAGAATTGCCAATAAAACACTATTTAATTTTGAACCAAAAAAAATTTTATTCATGAATTTATACTAATTAATAATAATCGGAATTAAAATACTTTTATCGTTTTCTGGTAATCCTGAAGCATTATCATTGTGAATTTCTATATAGGCATGACCTTTCTGAAGTTTAGTAAAATCGAGAGCTGCGTCAAATCCAACAGGGCCACTTGTCATCCAATCCCCTTTTGCATTTCCATTACCAGCCCTTATGACTTTTTTATTTGCATCTAAAATATTTACTAAAATATTCGCTTCGAAAAAATACCCACCTTGGACAGAACCAGTAACATTCAATATACCAGATACTTTTTCTCCGTGGTCAACTGAGAAAAAAACGAGGTCGCTACTATTCCCTAAAACTTCTGTACTGCTCCACTCTAGACTATTGCCATTATTGTCGAAAACAGGAGCATTTACTTTTTTAGTAACAAAGAAAACTATAATTATCAAGAGAATAATTATTATGGCAATTATCGTGATATTTGATTTTGTCTTTTTGTATTTCATATATTGTCCACCTAGACACAGTCAATTCTACTCTCTTTTTGAGCTTAATCAAGAATGAAAGTTTTACCAACTTCCACCTCCCCCGCCGCCGCCTCCGCCGCCCGAAAATCCTCCACCGCTACTACCACTTCCGCTACCTCCACTCGGAGACGAAGCAAGAGACGAGGTGGCGAGCGTATTGAAAAGCATCATCTCATGACCAAAACTGATTGCGTTAAAGTTCGAGGCACTACCTTCGTACCAAGATGGCGGAGTATTGTAAATATCTTTAAATTCTTTTGCCCACAATTCTTCAACGCCAAAAATCATAGCATATGGAAGTAGTGTTTCGAATACTTCGGGTTTTTTGTCGGGGGCATTGTGAAAATTAATTCTATCTTTTTCTGCAATTTGTAGATATTCTTTTAATCCCAAAAGATATTCTCTTGTCGATACTCCTTTAACCGATTTCGCTGGCATCAGACGACTAAACACAAGTGCAATAATTATCGACAAAACAACAGAGCCCAACAATACAGAATTAAACAAAAGATTATCTTGAAAATTGCGATCAAATATACCTGGTATACTACTAAATATAAAAACAAGCCAAAGGGCAAGAAATACAATGCTAAAATTCAATCTCATTTTAGGAAAATTTGTATAATATTTCTTCTTTAATAAAATATCGATGACAGCATCATCAATATTTTTTATTGATTTATAGAAACTATTATTGAGTTCTGACAACTTTGCAACTCCTCCAATTTTTCCTTTTTCTTCAAAAATTGTTGTTAATATCTTCTTGTCAAAATCATTAGTCAAAAGACCTATTTCTTTTAAAAGAGTAAATTCGTAATCTTTTTTAGAAATTAATCCTAATAATTTTTCATTTGTTTGCTTTATTTTCAAATAACCTTTGGTTGCCAAATATATTATTTCAGCAGAAATATTTTGATCCTTAACTTCTTCGTTAATGATTCCTCCAACTTCAAGTGGAGTAAGATTATCTGGAACGTCATACTCAGCAATTATAACTCCTGTTCCTTTTGGGTCTCTCCCGATTTTAAACCATCTTCTAAACATGAAGATAAACACAAAAAGTGGGATCAAAATTGGCCAAAATGATCTCACAAATCGAACAAAAGCACTGTCGACTTTGCGCTCGTATACAAGAACTGACCCTTTCGGGAAACTAACAGCTACCGTCAAGCCCTCTTTCTCATTGAGTGTTAAGTCATGTTTGAAAATACCAGCTTCTGTTATTTCACATTTTGTATTACTGCCAGAAGCACCATAATAACAAGATTGATTTTGAGGAAAAACATTATTAGGTAATATAACTCTTGCGCTAGATTTTAGAATTGGCACTTGCCAATCATTCCCCGTCACATTCCAATAAATCTCATCAAAATCTTTATAATAACCAATATTACCAAGAACGCGATAAGAAATTTCATATATTTTTACTCCTGAAATCATTTTATCTGGATCCCCTATCTTAACCACCAGCATTTTATTTTCAACACTAGTTGTATAAATATAAGCATTGTTGTCCTCATCTGTAACCGATACAACTTCGATCGACATTGGTTCACTCTTTGAATTCAGAAGCGGAATGGAACGAAAAATACCATGACGAATCATTTTTTCAAAATCATAAGTAATTTTCTCGTCGACAAATACAGACGAATCAGGTAAGACCGTTATAACCGAATTAAAATCTCGAATAACTTCAGCATGAACTTTTGGAATAAAAATAAAAAATAACCCTAAAAAAATTATTATATTAAATAGAGTTATTTTTCTCATAATAAATTTTAGAATTTTACTACTATTGGTTCTTTCTCAGCACTTCCTTCTTCAAGTTGGAAGAAATCCATCTTTGTGAATTTGAACATTCCTGCTATGACATTGCCTGGAAATACCTGAATGGCGGTATTCAAATCACGAACATTACCATTATAGAATCTACGTGATGCTTGAATCTTATTTTCTGTATCAGCAAGCTCACTTTGAAGTTGCATAAAATTCGTGTTAGCTTTTAATTCAGGGTATGCTTCAGAAATTGCAAACAGAGATTTCAAAGTTCCAGAAAGCATGTTTTCTGCTTCACCTTTTTCTGTGGGCGTTCCTGCTTGCATCGCACGAGAACGAGCTTCTGTTACCTTTTCGAATGTTGTTGATTCATGAGTAGCATAACCTTTTACTGTATTCACAAGATTGGGGATCAAATCATAACGACGTTTTAGTTGAACATCGATATCTGCCCACGCTTCTTGTGTACGATTCCTAAGTGTAATAAAACCGTTATACTTAAAGACCAAGTATAAAACTAACGCGACAATAATTCCTAATATAATATACATAATTTTTTAAATTATTTGATTAATATTTTTAAACGACTATATAATAAGCGATAAACTTACTACTATAATAGTCTATTATATCAAAAAATCCCCTTGTAAGCCAGAGGATTTTTTGATGGAAAAACCTTATTTATTTGGTTTTTTTCTTTTGCAAATTATTGAATACGACAAGGAGTGGACTGGCGAGAAAGATTGAAGAATATGTTCCAAAGAACATCCCAGCTGTAAGCATCATTGAGAAAACTCTTGTACTTGCGGGACCGAAGAAAGTTAGGGCAAGAAGCGCAATGATAACGGTAGAAGATGTTGCGATTGATCTTGTGTAAACTTGTTCCAAACTTTTTCCAACTGTTTCTTCAAATGTCTTGAAGTGCCCAATGCGAATATTTTCACGAATACGGTCAAAGACAACGATTGTATCCGAGACAGAGAGACCCAATACAGTAAGTACAGCTACGACGAACAATGTATCTATTTCCGTTCCATAAACACTACTGAGTAAAGCAAACGCTCCGACAGGAATCATGACATCGTGGACAAGTGTAATGATTGCAATAAATCCATATTTCCAAGATGATACAGGCTTTGAAACTTTTCGAAAAGAAAAAGCAATCCAGAAAATAATTCCTAGAGCAACCAAGATAAAAGCAATTATAGATTTACGAATAAGTTCAGCTCCAACTGAAGGACCAACAGAAGTAAAACTTTTTTCGGTGATATCACTGCCAAGAGCTGATATCAGAGAAGCTCTTTCTTTCTCATTAATCTGTTTTGTCTTTATACTATAACCCATTGTTCCCTCTGGCTGTATAAGCATCTCTCCTAGACCAAGTGATTTAATCTCATTTTCTACTGTCTTCTGGTCAATAAGTGCTGTCTTGTATTCAACTTCAGTCAATGACCCCCCTTTGAAATCAATTCCGAGTTTTAAACCTGTGAATATTATTGAGAGAACCGAGAACAAAACAAGAAAAGCTGAAATTATAATAAATACTTTTTTGTGTTTGATTATAAACATATTATTTTTGAACTCCGACTACGGTTGGAGCTATAACTGATGCATTGCTAAATCCCGACCCAAACAGAAAACTAGTAAATTTATTTATCTTCTTAATATTCAAGGTATAAAGGAATATCCTTGTGATTGATATAGCTGAAATCATTGAGACGATAACACCGATTAAGAACACCAACGCAAAACCTTTTATGAGTGATGTACCAACAGTAAAAAGAATGACAGCAGTGATTATACTTGAAAGGTTTGAATCGCGAACAGAGAACCATGCTCTCTTGAATCCATGGTGTATGGAATCTGGGATACTGTCTCCCTTGCGAAGCTCTTCTTTGATACGTTCAAAGATAAGCACATTGGCATCAACCGCAATTCCAATAGAAATAATAAATCCGGCAATACCTGCGGCAGTAAGAGTAACCGGAATTAATTTAAATAGTGTCATCATTATCACTGCGTAAATAGAAAGGGCAAGTACAGCAATCATTCCTGGTAATCTGTACCAAATAATCAAGAAGAGAGCAATCGCCAAGAAACCAATGAGAGCAGCTTTGACTCCAGCTGACGTAGCTTGAGTTCCAAGTGACGGTCCAATTGTTTGTGTTGAAATGAGACTGATTGGGACAGGAAGAGCTCCAGAATTTAAACGTCCAACCAAAGTTTTTGCTTCTGTTGGTGTGAAATTTCCTGAAATTTGAGCTTTGCCTCCACTAATTGCTTCATTCACTGTAGGTGTTGAAATAGGTGCTCCATCAAGGAAAATCGCAACCGTTTTACCAATATTTTCACTTGTTATTTTTTCAAATAAAGCAGAACCTTCTGCGTTGAATTGAAGACCTACTTTGGGTTCACCTGTTGTTTGATCAAACTCGAGAGTTGCCTTGTCGAGAAAACGACCAGTTAAATCTGTGCGAATATATTTTGATGCATATGGGTCAAGAACAACATTTCCATCTTTACCGACAGTTGCAACAGGAGTTGCGTTCTTATCGGGATTTTCTGTACGAAAATCAAGTAATGGAGTCTGCCCGATCATTTCTATCGCCTTACTCACATCTGTAACACCTGGTAAATCAACAATCAAACGTTCTTCCCCAGCACCAGAAAAACCACCACCGTTTTGTACTTGAACGATTGGTTCTGAAACACCGAAAACGTTTACACGTCTTTCAATAACATCACGAAGCGCATCCATAGAATCTTTCAATTGAGTAGAATCTACTTGCGAAACATCTGCTTTATAAATCAAATGAGTCCCGCCAGAAAGATCCAACCCCAATTTAAATGGGAATTTTGCAAGCCCTGTCGCCTTGGCTTCAGGAGCTAAATTTCTATGACGAATTTCTGATTTGTAAACAAAAAGACCGAGCCCAACCCCTAATAAAAGTATTAACAATGCTGTAATTCTCGTTTTCCACATTTTTGACATAATGGGCTCATTTTATAGCTTTTTAGCCGAAAAAGCAACGTGTAAATTCCTTCATATTCCATTTGACAGAATATAGAAAGATGTTACTTGTATGTCAGATATTTAGTTTTATGCCTGTTTTTTCTTGAAAATAAAGTTGAAAATTATAGCTATAATTATACCAATGATAAAACCAACTAAAATATCTACCGGAAAATGAACGCCGGTGATTATGCGTGCCAATCCTATTAAGAGCGCAAGAATTATAAAAATGATTCCAGCTTTTTTATGACTTAAATATATGGCGACCCCAAGAGCCATGAAAAACGTAGCGTGTCCTGATGGAAAAGAAAAATCAGTTTTTGATATTAGTGGGCTAATATCGGGAAATACTAAATATGGTCTGGGCGCTTGTACTATCAACTTTATGACAGTCGCCACGCACCATGCTGTTGTCCCTGAGAGAAATGCGATTGAAACTTCTTTCCATTTTTTTATTAACTCAGCAAAAGGATTTTTGGATTTGATAATCTCATGATGAAAGAGCAAAAATACAAATGCTCCTATTACAACTAAATATGGCAAAATATGCGCAATGAAGGTAAAAACTTCATCCCAAAAAACAAAGTGGTGACTTAGATTATATAAACTTAAAAAGATTGTGTGATTCATAGAATGATTATAACATAAATATACCTCATCCAACTTTTACCACTTCATCCCCAGCCCGATTTTTGTTTATAAGCAATCTAGCTACCTCATCCCCAGCCCTTCTCCTTATTAAGGAGAAGGGAGGAATTCACCTCACAATATAACCAACCTCACCCTACCCTCTCCTTATTAAGGAGAGGGTTTATGGACTCCTTGATTTTTAATAAAACTTCTTGTGAATCTTCTTCCAACTCTTTATTTTTAAATCTCAAAATTTGGCAACCTAAAATCTCTAAATATTTTGTTCTTTCTTTGTCATATATAATATCGTCTTTCCTATCATGACTTGTACCATCTACCTCGATAACAAGTTTTATTTCAGGACAAAAGAAATCCAAAACATAACCGCCCATACTATATTGTCTTCTAAATTTTACCCCTAAATTTCTATTTCTTATTAATTGCCACAAAATACTTTCGTGTTTGGTTTGTCTTTTTCTCAATTCTCTTCTTCGATATAATAATTGCTGTTTATTTTTTAAAATAGTCACGTTGTTTGCTTTTCCCCTCTCCTTTATAAGGAGAGGGGTCAGGGGTGAGGTTATTATTTTTTATCCTTTGCTACATTTAATACATTTGTTAATAACATCGCAACCGTGACGGGACCAACTCCTCCTGGTGTCGGAGAGACATAAGACGCCTTGCCGGTTACCGATTCCAAATCGACATCTCCCGAAATAACACCATTATCTTCAGAAGTTCCTGCGTCTATTACCACAGCACCTTCTTTGATCATACTCCCCTTTATGTATTTTGCTTTACCAATTGCCGAAATTATAACATCTGCATTTTTAATTAATTCTTCTGGATTTTCAGTTTTGGTATTCACAATATCAACTTCGAGCCCCCTGTTCTTAAGTAAGTGAGTAACAGGTAAACCTACTAATCGCCCTTGTCCCAAGATTAATATTTTTTTTATTGGCAAATCAAGATTTAAAGTATCTAAAATTTTAAGACAAGCGAGCGCGGTTGGGTAACCGATTTCGCCTTCATTGTTATAAAAGTTTTCACTATTAAGAGAACCTAGGCAGTCGACATCAAGACGAGAATCGATTGCATCTAAAACTCTTTGTTTATCGAGATGCAAAGGCAATGGTAATTGGATAATAATTCCACACATTGCGGGAACTCTATTTAAATTTTCTATTTCTTCTATCAACTCTTCGGTTGTTACTGAATTTGGAAATTCCGCATCACGAAATTTGATCCCGACTTCTGTCGCCGATTTTGCTTTTATCCTTACATATGAAGCTGAAACTGGATCTCCTCCCACCAATATATCGCAGAACAAAGGAGTAAAAGGCAAAGAATAAATTTCTTTTTTTATCTCTTCTAAAGCATCACTTTTTATTTTTCTTCCATCAATTATAATGGTGTTCATTGTAGACGAGCTCATTTTTTGATTATATACCAAGAAACTCATTATGCATATCGTCCCGATGTGCTACTCTCCCATAACGGCTCATGCCCATCAATATCCCCAAACCGATAAATTCGGTAATCAAGTGCGACCCTCCGTAACTCATGAATGGTAGAGTAATCCCCGTAACTGGCATGATGCCCAGATTCATCCCCACATTCACAATAAAATGTGACATGAAATATATCGCGAGACCAACACCAAAAAGTATTTCAAAATTGGTAGTTCCAAGAAGAGCCATTCGAAGTATACGCCAAATAATTAATCCAAATAAAATAAATAAAATCATCACTCCGACAAAACCCCATTCTTCAGAAAAAGCTGCAAAGATAAAGTCAGTCTGATATTCTGGCAAGAATTTTAAACGTGATTGAGTTCCAAAACCAACTCCCTTTCCAAGTATTTGCCCACTCCCTACGGCAATCGTCGATTGATAAACGTTGTACCCAGAACCATGAATATTTGAAAGAGGTTGAACAAAGTTTATCACCCGAGCTTTCTGGTAAGGTTGAAAAACAAAACCCCAAAGCAAAGCAAAAGACAATACCACAATTCCAAAGACAATCATTAAATGTTTCTTAGAAATACCCGACACTAGTGTCATCCCAAACCAAATAAATAAAATAATTATTGCTGATCCAAAGTCAGGCTGTAAAAAGACAAGTAAAAATGGGATAAACGCGTAAAGGCCAGAAATAAAAATATGTTTAAAATTGTGTATTTCTATATGACGCCGAGAAAAATATTTTGCCAACATCAAAATGACAACTAGTTTTATCATATCTGATGGCTGAAATGAAAACCCTCCGAAAGAGAACCACGATTGTGCCCCATTTGACGTGTGCCCTAAGATAAACAACAATAATAATAATCCGGAAAATATAAAAAACAGAATAACCAAAACTTCAGTTCTCTTCAAAAATCTAAAATCAATAAAAGAGAGACCAAAGAGTAAAACAAAAGATATTCCAATCCACATTAGTTGATGACTGAAATACGGTGTGTTTTCTGTAAAAGATTTCATCGTTACTAATCCTGCCCCAAGCACAGGCAAAATAAACAAGATCAATAACCAATCTATCCCACTAAAAATCTTACTTCCCCTTATTTTTGGTGACATCATATACTTACAATATAAAAATTATTTAAAATGAAACAGGGAATGGATTAATCTGAATCAACACATCTTTTGTGACAGGAGTAGACGATAACGCCTCTAGCCAAGTGAATACAGCTGGCAAACTACCACCGGAGAGAAGTTTATCTTTGTGAGTTTTCGAAGCATTAATAGCATTGTGATCTTCGTCATAAAGGATTGCCACAACATCAAATTCTGGTAAATCATAAATTGATTCATTACGAACAACAGCTGATAAACTTGGAGTATCTATATTGTTATCGAGAACGATATCGGTTACTTGTATTGGTATAGTCTGCAAAGTTGGTTCTTTCTTTATCCAAGTAAGTGGCGGCATAAACTCAAAAGTCACGCTCTTTATCTGACTTTCACCAGAATCAAAACGCGGTTCAAATATTGCAAATTGTTGATTAGGAGGAATAAATGTCACGCCTTGTCTACGGCCTAATAATTTATTGTTAGTATCATAAACTCGAAATTCATAAGAAGCTTCTACAACTCCAGAATTTTTATTTCTGTTTTCAATAAAAGCAACGAGATTGTAATTCTTCCCAGTAACGAAAAAAGCTCTACTCCAAATGACAACTGGTTCTGTTACTTCATTCAAACACATTCGGAGGCATGCCCCACCGCAGTCGACTCCGGTCTCTGCCCCATTTTGTTTACCATCATTGCAATTTGGTTTTTTGAAAATATATGGATATGCAAAGGCAAATACAATAAGTGCTAATACCGAGAAAAATCCAAGTGCATATTTAAATTGTCTACGTGATGCCCATGACATATACTTGGATTATAACATATTTCTAAACAAAAATCCGCTTCAATATGAAGCGGATTTTTGTTTGAGTCTGCCTCATCGGCCGACGAGTTAAATTCTTTATGCCTCGTTTATGGAGTATCAAGATCTCAACAAAGATTAACTCCGAAACGAAAAAATTCATTGCTTGGTGCTGGCGGCTATCTACTTTCCCCGTTTATAGAGTATCATCGACACTGCAAGGCTTAACTTCTGTGTTCGGAATGAGAACAGGTGTGACCCTTACGTTAAACCACCAACACTAAACAATGAATTTTAAAATTTCAGATACAAAATTAATGATATCTGAAAACTGAATGCTGAATAGAACGCAATAATATGATTTCCAAATTTCCTAACAGGAATCGAACGATTAGTACACCTCGGCTGAACACATTGCTGTGCTTACACCTAGTGCCTATCAACCTGATCATCTCTCAGGTTTCTCAAACGATTCCTCATCTTGAAGCTGGCTTCCCTCTTAGATGCTTTCAGAGGTTATCCATTCCCGACATAGCTACTCGGCAGTCCAGCGGGCGCTAGAGCCGACACACCAGAGGTCAGTTCATTCCGGTCCTCTCGTCACTTCGTCAAAACTAAATAATTTTAGTTTTGATTATTCCCCTATTTCTAGGAGCGCAGACTATATCTTCACCTTTTTCTAATAAAATTAGAACGAAGGGTTGGCATATTACAGACATAAGCAGTCATTTTCAGAGAAATGATTCCTCTTATGTAAGTCTTTCCTTACGGATTAGTCGTTACGGGGTCAAATCAAACATCGCATATAATTCATCTTTTGTTTTCTTTTTCTTTGTAGCATAATTATTACCTTGAATAATCAGCATACAATCAATAAGATAAATTATTTTCTTTTTGTCGAGCATTTTAAATTTTATATTTGATAATATTTCACATGCATTTTTCAATGCATTAGCTTGAAGCTTTTTGAAACGAATAAAAGGTAAAAGTGATTTTAATATCAAATCAACTTGTTTGTATCCATTAATTCGCAATTCAGACATTCCATCTTTCCTTTTCGAAAGATAACCGATGCCCAAAACTTTTTTTATCCAATTCAAATCTTTTTCATGTCTAGTATCTTGATAAAAACAAATAGTAGTCATAAAGCGAATTCCTCGCTTACTATCACTTCGCTTTTTAAGCTGAAGCATTAGACTACCATTTCCATCAAGAAAACCGGCAATGTACGCTCTTTCTAAATTTTTTGCAATTTTTGATCGACTTCCCACGGTATTATCTTATCATTTTCTGGTCCTCAAGTAAATTCTCAACACAATGGCAGGACCGCACATTTGTGTATGCATATTAAGAACAAAAAATAATTAAGACTTCACCGTTATTAGCCAAATTGTCATCATAAATTTCTTCATGAAGTAGCAGAAACCCTCTCGGGTCTACTAGGAACAAATCTTCTCAAGAATCAACGCCTGCAGTAGATAGGAGACCAACCTGTCTCACGCATCTATATTTTACTTCTCTCATTGTCGCGTTTTGATAACAATGATCGAACCACAATTACTTGTGGGATTGGACTATACTTTCTTGCAAAATTGCAAGGTTGGTTTGTAGTCTCTACAAGGACAAAATAAATTATTTGTATCCTCTCGGTATTAACCCATTAGGTCTTCACCGATAACCCCAACTTCTCTACATAAATTATGTAGCCGCCGTGAGTGTACCACAGTACACACGGTCTTAATCTCAGATTAAAACAGTTTTAGAAAAATTTCTTTTTCTTTTATTCCTCAATTGGTTCAAACTGTTCTTCTACCAATTTATTAAAATTGGTCTCAGAACGGTTTGAACCCAGCTCGCGTACCTTTTTAATTAGCGAACAGCTAAACCCTTGGCAGCTTCTCCACCACCAGGATAAGGTGAGCCGACATCGAGGTGCCGAACTCCGCCGTCGATATGAACTCTTAGGCGGAACTAGCC
>JANYAX010000004.1 GCA_025361085.1 Candidatus Nomurabacteria bacterium
AGAATCATTAGAAAAAATATCGAGGTCGAAAACTCATTTTGAGGAAGCGGAAAAAGTACACGAAATGAGGACAAAATTATTTAAGGAGATTAGTAAAATATGATATGATTTGGGTGTAAATTAGGGATTGGAAAATACTTAACTTTAAATAACTATGCAAAATATAGATTTATCAAAAACAAACACTTCGGGGATACTCAGTGCAAAGAGCGTGCATTTTATCGGTATTGGCGGTATCGGGATTTCGGCGATTGCGCGGATGATGCTTCATGAAGGGAAAAATGTGACAGGGCAAGACATGCAAGGTGGGGAGATTGTAGAGGAGCTTAAGAAGATTGGTATAGATGTGAAGATTGGTCAGTCGTATGAGAATATTCCAAAAGATACTGATTTGATTGTCTATACTATTGCGATAGACACTTATGATCCGGAGTTAGCAAAGAAAATAAAAGAGCAAACCATTATTCCTGTTCGTTCATATCCACAAATGCTGGGTGAGATTACTAAAGATAAATATACAATTGCTGTTTCTGGTACTCACGGCAAGACGACGACGACTGGGATGATAGCCGAGATTTTAAACGGTGCCAACAAAAACCCCTCGGTTGTTATTGGAAGTTTGCTTGCCGGTAAAACAAATTTTATAGCCGGAAACCCTAATCGTTCCGACGGGCAAGAAGGAGGCGGGTATTTTGTTGTTGAAGCGTGTGAATATAGAAGATCATTTTTAAATATTAATCCGAAGATTTTGGTAATTACAAATATAGACAGTGACCATTTAGATTATTATAAAGATATCGAAGATATCAAAAGTGCATTCCATGAAATGGCGATGAAAGTGCCTAGTGATGGATTTGTCATTTGTAACCCGAGCGATGCGAATATCGCTGATGTAATAAAAGAAATAAATGCGCGTGTAATAAATTGGCAAGATTATTTTGATAAAGATTTGAAATTGAAAATTCCCGGGGTGCACAATAAGAAGGATGCGGCGGCGGCCGAAGCCGCCGCCGCCATTCTCGGCATCTCGAAAACCGATGCCGAAAAATATGTCAAAGAATTCCCCGGTACGTGGAAGCGTTTTGAATTTCGTGGCAAGCTTTCAAATGGCTCACTACTTTATGATGATTATGCCCACCATCCGACTGAGATAATGGCGACACTTGAAGGGTTTCGTGAATTGTATTCAAAGAAAGATAATTGGAAGTTAACAGTTGTTTTTCAACCGCATCTATTTTCTCGTACGAAGTTACTTTTGAATGATTTCGCAAAAAGTTTTACCGACGCCGATGAAGTTCTTATCTTACCAATATATTATGCTCGTGAGGTAGACGATGGCACTATTTCTTCACAAATTTTATCAGAAGAAATAAACAAAATATCAAATAATTCAAAAGCTTTTTCAGATTTTGAAACACTTGAAGATTATTTAAATAAAGAACTTGATACAATGGGGGATAAAAATGTTATAATCACTATGGGAGCTGGCGAGGCTTCCAAAATTGGAGATAAATTATTAGTTAATTAATTTAAACAATGGAAAACAATAGCAAATTTTTAAGTTTTTTAAATACAAGGTTTTTGGTTGCTCTTGGTATATTATTAGCTGCTCTCGTAGGTGCTTATACTTTCTATCAAATTCGTTCACTCGACAATAACCTTACTGTTACTGGTAGTACGACAAAGCAAGTTACAAGTGACCACGTGAAGTGGGTTGGTTCGATTAGTCGAATTGCCAAAGTCAGCACCTTAAAAGATGGTTATACTGTCTTAGCAAAAGATTTAGTAGAAGTTCAAAATTTTCTAAAAACAAAGAATATTACCGATGATCAGATTGTAGTGTCCCCAGTATTTATGGATCAGAATTATGATCAGCCACAAGGGGCAGAAAGAACATACACCCTAAGACAAACGATTGAAGTTAACTCTAGCGACGTAAATGGTATCTCAGATATCGCAAAAAATGTTAACCCTCTTATCGAGAAAGGCGTAGTTTTCTCAACTCAATCTCTCGAGTTCACATACACCAAACTTCCTGAAGAGCGCGTAGCAATGCTTGCTGATGCTGTTAAAGATGCCAAGGCTCGTGCTGCCCAGATGGCTGGTTTCAGTGGCAAGGTTGTCGGTCAGTTAAAAACTGCTTCGTCTGGTGTGGTACAAGTCACTTCAGCTAATTCAAATGAAGTTTCAGATTATGGAATGTATGACACTTCAAAGATTGAAAAGAGTATAATGATGACAGTCAAAGCAACATTTACGTTGAAGTAAAATTATAAATGAAAAAGTATTTTATATTTTTATTTGCTATATTTTCTTTAACCTTCTCACTCCCAGCACTAGCTTTAACATCTTCCTCTGGATTCATCCCAGGGCAGATTTGGTATTCGAAAGAACCTCTAGTTGAAGGAGAAACGGTCAATATTCACACAGCAGTTTGGAATGGAGAGAAAAATTCTTTAACAGCGAAAGTTGAATTCTATGATAAGAATGTAATTCTGGGCAGTCGAGATGTTGTCTTGACCCCTTCTGAATTAAAAGATGTATTTGTTTCTTGGAAGATAACGTCAGGCGATCACATAATATCGGCAAAAATTATCTCGTCGGTTGAAACTGTTTTCGGTAAGAAAGAAAATATAACTCTAGAAAGAAATGTAACAGGGAATAATAAACAATTTGTCTCGGTAACTGCTATAAATAGTCAAGGGAAAATTGTTACAGGCGATAGTGCGCTTCAAAAGCAACTAGACAAAACTGCTTCCGAAATTAACAGTGTTATACCAGAGAATGTTAGCACTTCTGTTACTTTAGGACTTGGAGTGGTAGATAATTTCCGCGGGAAAATATTTACGGAGGTGACCACAGCAAAAGAAGATACATTGAGAAAAATTGATACACTCGATAGTAAAGATAAGACAGTCGCAAAAGTAAATACTCAAAAAGATATTTTTAGTGCCACCGAAAAGCCGATAGCATACATCAAACTCTTTCTTCTTTCTGTTGTTGCCTTTATCTTTAGTAATAGGGTAGTCTTCTATGCACTTTCTGTCCTTATTATATTTGTGATTCTTCGTTTCATTTATCGTAAAATAAGAAATAGATAATTTGTCAAATTGCCATAATCTCTAGTATACTTACGTTTGTGATAAAGAGAATTATTTTTGATATATTATTGTTTCTTTCCGTACTTATTTTTCCTTGGTGGATTAGTATTTTATTGTTATTAATAGGGGTTTTAATCTTTGCTCGATTTTATGAGTTTATAGTTCTGGGCATAGTCATGTATTCAATGTACGCCGTTCCAGGAATAATGTGGATTTCTTCGCCTATAATTTACAGTATAATTTTGGTCTTAGTGTATCTTGTTGCTCAATATATTCACAATAATGTAATTTTGTATAAAAAATAAAATGAAATTTCATGTCAATCACAATAGAATAAAAAGGAATATAGACCCAGATGAGATTTTTCTTGATTCAAAAAATTTACCCAATTTCAATACACAGCAATTCGAAGGGCGTCTAGAAAAAGCAATCCCAAAACGGGCAATTTTATTTTTGAGTTTATTTTTTATTGCGATTTCATTCGTTTTTATATGGCAAGTTGTAAATTTACAAATTATAAAAGGCGAAGCTTATTTTAAAAAAAGTGAGAACAATACTTTACAAAAACAACCAATTTTTGCCGATAGGGGGTTAATATATGATCGCAACAAAGTGTTGTTATCTTGGAACACATGGGACAAAGAAGATATAAATAAACTCTCGTCACCCAAGAGAACATATATTTCTGCTCCAGGGTTTGGTTTACTTCTTGGGTACGTCAGTGCGCCAGCGAAAGATTCGTCGGGAAACTATTGGCAAGAAAATTTTATCGGTAAAGATGGTATTGAAAAATATTTTAATGATACTCTCACTGGCACAAACGGAGAACGCATCACAGAGACAGATGTCAGTGGTCAAGTTCAATCAGAAAACATTGTCATGGCACCAAAAGCCGGAATAGATTTGACCATTTCTATTGATTCAAGAATCCAAAAGAAAATGACTGATTCAATCTCGGCAATGGCAAAAAGCGTTAATTTCCAAGGTGGTGCTGGTGCTCTCATGGATATTAAGACCGGAGAATTACTCGCGCTAACTAGCTACCCAGAGTATGACGGTAATGTGTTATCAGAAGGCAGTGATAGCAAAACAATCAGTGGTTATTTCACCGACAAACGTAAGGTATTTTTGAACAGAACCGTTTCAGGACTTTATAGTCCTGGGTCTATTGTAAAACCATTCCTAGGTTATGGTGCATTAGTGGAAAATGTTATTTCTCCACTCAAAGTTATTTTTTCAAATGGTTCTATCTCAATTCCGAATCCATATTTCCCAAATAAAAAATCAACATTTATTGACCACGGATCATTTGGTTATGTCGATATGAGAAAAGCTATCGCTGTTTCTTCGGACGTTTATTTTTATGAAGTAGGTGGAGGATTTGAGAGTCAAAAAGGATTGGGAATTTTAAATATTGAAAAATATGCCGGGATATTTGGTATAGGTGAGAAAACAGGGATAAATATTGGCGGTGAGAAAGATGGAAATATCCCAACTCCTGATTGGAAAGCTAAAACATTCGATGGTGATATCTGGCGAGTGGGTGATACATACAACACAGCCATTGGGCAGTATGGTTTTCAGGTTACTCCAGTCCAGATGGTTCGTGCTGTTTCTGGAATTGCCAACATGGGAGAAATTTATACTCCACATATCACACACGAAGATCAAAGTTTCGCATCGAAGTTCACGACCATTCCTGTTGATAAAAATAATATGACTGTGATAAAAGAAGGAATGAGGATGGCCGTAACCGAAGGAACTTGCCAAGCTCTAAATCTCTCAAATGTTTTAGTTGCAGCAAAGTCTGGAACGGCTCAAGTCGGGGTCGGGAACACGAATACGAACTCTTGGATAATAGGATTCTTCCCATACGACAACCCCAAATATGCTTTTGCTCTTGTGATGGAACGTGGTCCTAAGGCTGCCTCTGGTAATGCGACGAGAGTCATTAGTGAAGTGATCGATTATATGAGTATTTACACCCCCGAATACCTTGACTAATCGACGCATATAAGATAACATGAGAAAATTACGGATCCCGTTAATAGCCATATTTTTTATGAGAATTATGGGATTTTATATTAAGAGATACATTTAACTTCTAGAGAGGTATGGATCCTGTTAGAAGCCGCGGTCACGTATTAAAAACATTTATCGATAAAATTATAAATTAATTATAAGTAGGTAAAAGTGATTATATTATTATATTGATCGCGACCTGCTTCTAACGGGATGGAAGAGACAAATTACATAACTGAAGAAAAAAAGAAAGCTTTACAAGATGAACTTTCATACTTGAAGACTGTGAAGCGTAAAGAAATTCTCGAAGCACTCGATGCCGCGAAAGCACTCGGGGATCTTTCTGAGAACGCAGAGTATCATCAAGCACGTGAAGATCAAGGTAAAACTGAAGACCGAATAAATCAAATCGATCACATGTTGAAATCTGCCGTGGTTGTGAAGAAGCATTCAAGTACGCATGTCGAGATCGGCACAACCGTTACTGTCGTCAAAGAAAGCTCAAAAGATAAAGTTGTATATAGTATCGTTGGGGCAGAAGAAGCCGATATGACCCACAATAAAATTTCAAATAAATCTCCACTCGGAGAAGCTCTTTTTGGGAAAAAGAAAGGGGATGTCGTTTCTATCAAAACTCCTAAGGGGCTAGTCAAATACACTCTAATTGATATACAATAGAGGATATGGCATCAATAGAAGAATTGCGCGACGCGCGAATCAAGAAAATAGAATTATTAAAAAGTGCAGGTATGGATCCATACACTGCGGAAACTTTTCGTACTCATTCAGTGCAAGAAGCGATCGAAGGTTTCGAATTATTATCACAAGATGATAGTGAAGTCACTTTAGTTGGGCGAGTTATGTCGCTTCGCGGACAGGGAGCATTAATATTTTTTAATCTGACAGATGGGAGTGGAGTGTTCCAGGGTTTGTTGAAGAAGGGTGAAATCGAAGATGGTCTATTTAAACTCTTTGTCGACACGATTGATATGGCCGACTTTATAGAAGTGACCGGTACTCTCTTTAAAACAAAAACTGAACAAAAAACAATTTTAGTTAAAAAATGGAGAATCTTGACGAAGTCTTTGCAACCACTTCCTGAGAAGTGGCATGGACTTCAAGATGTCGAAGAACGTTTTCGCAAAAGATATCTCGATATTCTGACGACCGACGAACTTCAAGATTTATTTATTAAAAAGTCTAAGTTTTGGGAAGTTACAAGAAATTTCATGAAAGAGCATGGTTTCCTCGAAGTTGAAACTCCAACACTCGAAGTGACAACTGGCGGGGCTGAAGCCAACCCGTTCAAAACGCATCATAAAGATTTCGATATCGATGTATTTCTTCGTATTTCAGTTGGGGAGCTGTGGCAAAAGCGTTTGATGTCGGCGGGGTTCCCAAAGACTTTTGAGATAGGGAGAGTTTACAGAAACGAGGGGAGTTCAGCAGATCATTTGCAAGAATTTACCAATATGGAATTCTACTGGGCTTATGCAAATTACAAAGATGGCATGAAGTTATCACAGGAGCTTTATCAAAAAATTGCGATTGAAGTTTTTGGTACAACAGTTTTCGAAACACGTGGACACAAGTTTGATTTGTCTGGCGACTGGGGAGTTGTCGATTATAGAGATGAAGTTTTGAAACAAACAGGTATCGATGTGTTAGAAGCTACCGAGAAAGAAATGAGCGACAAGCTCGATGAACTCAAAATCAAATATGATGGAACCAACAGAGAGAGATTGATAGATACACTTTGGAAATATTGCCGAAAGAATATTGCTGGTCCTGTATTTTTGGTTCATCATCCCAAGCTTGTTTCGCCACTTGCAAAATCATGCAGTGACAATAAAGAGTTGACAGAAAGATTTCAGATAATTATCGCAGGTAGTGAAGTAGGGAATGGTTTTTCTGAATTGAATGACCCTATCGATCAAAGAAATAGATTTGAAACTCAACAAAAATTAATCGATCATGGAGACGAGGAAGCCATGATGCCAGAGTGGGATTTCGTCGAAATGCTCGAGCACGGTATGCCACCAACCTGTGGTTTTGGTTTTGGTGAAAGATTATTCTCATTCATGGTAGATAAACCAGTTCGCGAAACTCAACTTTTCCCACTAATGAAGCCAAAAGAATAGTGAAATAAATTATTTGACGTATATCACAGATTGTGTTAATATCATTACTAATAAAAGCTCCTTGAAAATTGATCTTAATTCGAGATTCATTGTTATTTTATTGTAAATTTGGTTAATTATTAAGCGCGTAACTCTTGTGTGTATGAGTTTAATAATTAACCAAATTAATTTAAACGAATAACTTAAATCTAAGAGAAATGACAGCAAAGAAAAAAGTTGCAAAGGTTAAGAAATCGGTTGCAACAGTTGAAGTCGTTGAAAAACCTGTTCACCTAACACTTGTGTTAAATGGTGGTAGCGAGGTGATGGATAACTCAACAATCCCAGTTCGGTGGTTCTTTAGTAAAGAACTTGCCGAAAGAGGGCCCAAGTATCTGGTCATTGCTGATCAGACTGAAAATGAGTTTGATCTTCCTAACAACGGACGGCGCTATGTCGTAAAAGTTGATGAGTCAGTAAAATTTATTCAGTTGCACCGTGCCGGTAAGCATCGTGTATCTGTCTTAGCATTGGACAACCATAATGATGCCTTGGAGTATTTAGTACGCGATTCGAGGAATACGTTCAAGATGGAGATTTACCATAACCTTATTAAGAGAGATGGATTTTTGAATGGTAGTTTAGCCGCCAACTTTATGGACTTTATTGTTCCCGATGGGTTGTTTGCTAAGGAGCCTACGAGCAAGTTGGGTAAATTGTTCTTTAGCTACCTCCTGTGGCCACGAAAAAAGATGGTGGATGAGTGTGATATGCGCAAGCAAGTAATTCTCGCAATTCCCAAATTGCTGGTTTTTGTATTGTGGTATGCTCTGAAAATTACCGGCTTTGTGTTGTATATGATTTACATGATCATAGCACCAATCGCATTGTTTTTTGTTGGTTTTAGCCCCATTTCCTGTTCTCACTGGTGGAGAATGATTAAAGATCTAGTTATCTCAGGAGAACTTTATGATTGTCTTGAAGTTAGAGCTAACGGTAGCCAGATTAAGTATTTACAATTATATCATCAAAATCCTAATAAAGAGGGTTATCATTATGAGTATGTTAAAACAAAGAGAATGTTTATTTCTCCCATGCTACTTCTATTTGGGCTAGCGACATTGGTTACATCAGTGATTATCACACCTCATATTTTTGAGGTTAATGGTAATATGATGTTGAGCTTTTGTTTTCTTTTACTTTTTTTTGCAGTTATACTCGATTTGATTATAACCCCACGCTTTGTTGATGATGTCCTAACGACAGGAATTATTATTGGCCTATCATTTTTTATTGTCTGCTTCATTCTTTTTTGGGTGTTTGTGATATTGAATTTTAACTCTATCGAAAGTGATACAATAGGTGGTGGAATCAGAAAATTTATTTTTGTGATTTCTGCGATAGCTGTAGTCATTTTTATTATTTTAAGGTTCATTAATATAAAAGAGAAAACACAAGAAGCTAAAACAATCAAAAAGCAGGATGAAGAAAGAAGTGAAGAAGAGAGGTATAAAGAGTACCTTTTGCAAAATTACACTATACCTGAGTCTAAGGTGAATCTCGACACAATACCGACGACATTTGACAAAAACAACACGGTCAAAAAATTCCGGGTTAGTTTTTGGACACTGAAGGCAAAAATCTGTCGCCCGTATCAGAATTAAGATCAATCAAAGTTTTATCTAATAAAAAAGCTCACGTATGTGGGCTTTTTTGATAGTTGGTTTGACCCTAGAACCTAGTCACTAGCTACTAGAACCTGCCATGACTTATCCACAGTTTGAGGTGGGAGGACTTGTTTGTTTTGTGGGATAAAGTGGTGTATAATATATGCAAGTGGGATAAGGTGGGATGAATAATTTTTATTAAAAATAACCTTATAACACAATATTATTATGTTGATCGGAGAATACACTCACACACTAGATGACAAGAACAGAATGTCATTACCCATAAAGTTCCGAAAGGAGATGGGGAAGAGTGTTGTCGTTGCTCCTGGGCTCGATAATTGTCTTTCGATTTTCACCACCAAAGAATGGCAAAAGATTTCAGAAAAATTGTCAGATTCTTCGATGCTCGCAAGTGACAACAGAAGTTTCTCGAGATTTATGTTTGGTCAAGCAGTAATAGCTGATGTCGATACGAATGGCCGAATACTAATCCCGGAAAATTTGAAAAATCGTTCAGGCCTAACTTCAAAGGTTGTTGTTATTGGAGTACAAAACCGCGCAGAAATTTGGAATGAGAAAGCTTGGAACGATTATAAGAAAGTAGTTGAAGCACAGGCAGACGCCCTCGCAGATAAATTGGGGCAGATAGGTGTTCTTTAAAAAGATGCGACATATTTCTGTATTACTTCATGAATCAATCGATGGGCTTCGGGTAAAGCCCGGAGATGTAGTTGTCGATGGCACACTCGGTGGTGGAGGGCACACTCTTGAGATAATCAGACGTTTTGGCAAAGACGTAAAAATTATTTGTTTTGATCTCGATAAAGATGCGATATCTAGATCAAAAAAAATAATTGACGAAACTGTCTCAGATGTAACTTTCGAAACAACTGGTTTCCAAAATATCGATATTGTTCTCGACAAATTAGGTATTAAAAAAGTTGATCGAATACTTCTTGATCTTGGATTAAGTTCATTCCAACTTGAAGAGGGAGAGAGAGGGTTTACATTTCAAAGAGACGAGCCACTTTTAATGACGATGAAAAAGGACCCAAGTGGTGATGACCTAACAGCATACGATATCATAAACACATGGGAAGAAGAGACATTGGCCGATATCATCTATGGTTTTGGAGAAGAAAAGTTTTCAAGGAAAATTGCAAAAGCGATTGTCGGAGCGAGACTAGAGAAAGAAATCAGAACAACATTCGAACTCGCCGAGATAGTGAACAAAGCCGTTGGGAGATTTTATAAAGGCAAGAAAATAAATCCAGCAACGAAAACATTTCAAGCCATAAGAATCGCGACCAACAGTGAATTGTCAAATTTAGAACAAGTTATACAGAAAGGTTTCGAAAGGTTAGACAGTGGTGGGCGAATGGCAATTATAACATTTCACTCACTCGAAGATCGCATTGTGAAGAAAGCATTTGTAGATTTGAAAGAAAAAGAGCTGGGGAAAATTATTACAAAAAAGCCGATAATTCCAAGCCAAAGTGAGATAAAAGAGAATCCGCGTTCACGTAGCGCAAAGTTGAGATTAATAGAAAAATTATAAATATAAATATTACGCAAATTATAAAATGATTTGCTCCATATAATAACATGACTAAAGCAAAAGCAATTACAAACGATATAGCACAAAATACAAACACGCAAAAGACAATTTTTAGAATGTTGATCGCTGGTTCAGTATTGCTATTTGCTGTCTATATATATTTAATCGGCTCTATCACTTTTAACGTAATAGCTCGAAAATCACTTGAGAATACAATTGCAAGTCTAACCGGCCGTGTGAATCAACTCGAATTGACCTACTTAAGTAGCGTAAATAGTACAGATAAAAGCTACGCACTCGCAAATGGCTTTGTAAATGTCAGCCAGAATATATTTGCTTCTCGTGACATTAATCATGTTGCTATTCGCTAATGAAATCATCATCGTTTCAATCAAGAATAAGAATTATAACAGTTTGTATTTTTGTGGTGGCTATCATTTTACTCGGTAGACTTTTTCTAGTTCAAGTAATAAACAAAAATGTATATGCTGAAAAAGCAGACAAACAGTATGTTACTCCATCGAGTAACATTTTTGATCGTGGCTCAATATTTTTTTCGAAGAAAGATGAGTCACTTGTGGCTGCAGCGACGATAACAGCTGGGTTTAAATTGGCTATGGTTCCCAAAGATATTGTTGATAAAGAAGATGCATATTCGAAATTAGCAAAATATTTAAAGATGGATCATGATACATTTATTTCGAAAGCAAATAAAGTCGATGACCCCTATGAAGAAATAGCAACAGGGTTGAACAAAGAACAAGTGACAGAAATAGAAAATCTAAAAATAAAAGGCTTGAATATTTTTAAAGATAACTGGCGTTTCTACCCCGGGAATAATATAGCTTCACACGCCCTCGGATTTCTGGCTTACAAAGATGATTTGCTCACAGGGCAATATGGGCTTGAGCGTTATTATAATAGCACTCTTTCAAAACCAAAAGACCAAGCCTATGTGAATTTTTTTGCAGAAGTTTTTTCTAATTTAAGGGATACTGTTAATGAGAACAATCAAGGTGATCTCATAACTACGATTGAACCCCAAGTACAATATACTCTGGAGTCAGGATTATCGGCCGCGATGAAGAAATGGAATGCAGATCAAGCTGGTGGAATAATCATGAATCCACAAACGGGGGAGATTTATGCGATGACTGGTTTGCCAGATTTTGATTTGAATAATTTCAAAAGTGTATCTGATGTCGGAGTATATCGTAACCCAATAGTAGAAAATGTTTTTGAGTTCGGGTCTGTGATTAAACCTCTTGTGATGGCAGGAGCGATAGATAAGGGTGTGGTCACTCCACAAACAAAATACACCGATAATGGATTTGTTGTAGTCGATAAAAAAATTATAAATAACTTCGATAAAAAGGGACGTGGGGTAGCAACTATGCAAGACGTGCTTGATCAATCACTAAACACTGGTATGGTTTTCGTTGAAAGTAAACTCGGTCATGATAGTTTTCGCACATATATGAAATCATATGGAATCGGAGAAAAAACAGGTATTGATTTACCAAACGAAACAAGTGGTCTTATTAAAAACTTAGATAGCCCTCGCAATATCGAATATGCCAATGCTTCTTTCGGTCAAGGGATCGCACTTACTCCCATAGAAGCGGTTAGGGCATTTTCTATCATAGCCAATGGTGGGAAATTGGTTACGCCTCATTTAGTAAAAAATATTGAGTATGATAATGGTATTTTGAAGACACTCGATTATCCAATTGTCAAAGAAAACCTTCTCAAGAAAGAAACAACTGACACTATCACTCAAATGTTGATTCACGTTTTTGAATCATACGATGGCGGAGCTCACAAGCTTGATCACTATAGCGTTGCAACAAAAACAGGAACAGCACAAGTGGCAAAAGAAGACGGGAAGGGGTATTATACAGATCGTCACATGCATTCATTTTTCGGTTATTTCCCAGCATATGATCCAAAGTTTTTAGTTTTTCTTTTCTTGAAAAATCCTAAAGAGGTCAAATATGCTTCTCAAACGCTGATTCCTCCGTTTTTAGATATTACAAATTTTATTCTAAATTATTATAACGTTCCGCCTGATAGATAATATGATTAAAAAATCCTTCAAAAAATTAATAGTTCTCGTTATTACTTGGCAAGCTAAAATCGTACTCAAAAAATATCACCCTAAAATAATAGCGATTACTGGTTCTGTCGGGAAAACTTCTACCAAGGATGCAATTTTCACTGTGCTTTCGAAATTCAAAACTGTTCGTAAAAGTGAGAAAAGTTTCAACAGCGAAGTAGGCCTTCCTCTTACGATTCTCGGTTTGCCTAATGGTTGGAATGACCCATTTATTTGGTTTGAGAATATAATAAAAGGTTTTGGTTTGATGATAATGAAGCGCCCGTATCCCGAATTTTTAGTTTTAGAAGTGGGGGTAGGCAAACCGGGTGATATGAAAAAAAATGTCACTCCATGGTTGCGACCCGATATAGTTGTGATTACTCGTTTTCCCGATAGACCTGTACACGTAGAATTTTTCGGTTCAGTTGAAAATATTATTGAAGAAAAAAGTGCCCTCGCCTATGCGCTCAAAAAAGATGGGATACTTATTCTAAATCATGACGATGAGAAAGTATATTCTCTTCACCAAAAATCAAACAGGAAAACAATTTCTTTTGGTGTGAGTGATAATTCAACATATCACGGTATATACCCGACATATTTATATAAGAAAGAAAGGGGGATAAATATTCCTGATGGTATTAATTTCAAACTCGAACATGATGGGCACACTTTCCCAGTAATGTTGCCAAAGGTTCTTGGTATGCACAATATCGGGCAAGCCTTGGCGGCTATCGCTTGTGCACATGAGCTCGGGTGTGATCTGTTGGAATCAATACAAGCTGTAAGCAATTACATTACTCCACCAGGGCGACTTTCTCTCATTGAAGGAATAAATAATTCTATTATAATCGATGATACATATAATTCATCACCAGTTGCGATGGCTGCTGCTATCGAAGTACTCAGAGATATAAAGGGAAAAAGAAAAATTGCTGTGCTCGGCGACATGCTCGAACTTGGTAAATTTACAGAAGAAGAACATCACCTAGTCGGTGAACAAATATTTGGTGTTGCTGATATTTTGGTTGTTGTCGGGCCTAGAGCCAAATTTATAGCTGAGGGAGCAATCGAAAAAGGATTTAATCAGAAAGAAATATACAGTTTCGATTCATCAAAAACGACAGCGAAATTTCTCGAAGGGATGATAGAAAAAGGGGATATTGTGCTAGTGAAGGGTTCTCAAGGGGTACGTCTAGAAAGGGCTGTAGAGGCCATTATGGAGCATAAAGAGCTCAAAAAGACCCTTTTGTGCCGTCAGGATAAAGAGTGGCAAAATAGGTAAAATCAAGCGAATCATAAGTAATTAAATAAAAATACCCCGGTTTTGCTTATCGCAAAACCGGGGGTTTTCATATCTTCATCGCTTCCGCGAAAATGTTTTGATCCCTTTCGTAATCAGTAATGCTCATACCTTTTATGCTCATTACAGATATTTTGGGTTCCGCAATTACCGACAAAGAAATTAAAATTTCATCTGACACAAGCTTAATGGTTACAAGAGCGACGTTCATTGCCATTGTTCCCCTCGATGTAATGCAGAAACAGGAGTTTTCTTTTTCGGTCATTGCTATGCTCTGACTGTAAGAAGTAATTTTAACTCCTAATGATTCCAAGTTTAACTTGGTAACCATCATGACAATATTAGAAATTTGTTGCAAGTCATTACCTTCAGCGGCAATGACCAATTTTTCAAGCGGTAGTAAACTCATGGCTATAAAAATTAGTTTTTAACGTTCTATATTGTCTTTTATTATAAACATTTTTATAGAATATGTCAAGAATTATTGGTAATGGCAGACGTATTTACATAATAATTATATTATGTTATACTATGTGTAAACTAAACTTATAAATAAAAATGGAAGTCAATTATAAGAATCTGACGCCGGAAGAAAAGTTCGGCTTGTTGAAGGGGGAAGATAATAGATCAAACCTCATCCACTGGTTTAAGGAAGCCCAAAGGCATAAACCACAGTATCCTTTCTTTGTGGTTCTTGTGAGCAAAATGGATGGTATAATTTTCTCTGGTTATCCTTTTGATGGCGAGTCAGAGGAAAAAACATTAGAAAGGCTCACGGGCAAGATCAATACTAGCGCTGTGAATAATCTACATTTTTACATGGCAGTAAATGTTGATGAAGGGTTAAACAAACTTTCTGAGTCAGAAGAAGAGGGAGACAAAGAACTGTACCTTCAGATAAAAAGGGAAGATTAGAAAAGAAAAAAAGAGGCACCACTCACAATAAGCTGAGTGGTGTTTTTTTATTTCTTATGTTTACAATTATTCTCACTCATTGACTGTGTATACATATTTACATAGCGATTAAATTATGTTATTTTATAGGTAAACTAATACCAAGCACTATGAATGCAACACAAATCTCTGTTGTTACTCCAGATAATTTAGATGAAAAATTAAGTGAAATTATTGGTGTATTTAATGGGACAAAGACGCTCATATTTCGGTGGGTTTTCGAAACTGACTTTGAGAAGGCCTGTAGGCTTTTCAGAAACGATCATCGTGGACCTGCTGTAACTGACAAAAATGGCAACTTGATCATGAGCATTAGGCATGAATATGGGATTCATTCCATCTCACGCTTAGATGAAGAGGGTAAGGCTCACGAAAGCATAATCTTTGTCAACGTTCGCGGTAACAAAAGTGTGATAGAGATTGGGGACCAAATCATTATTGGTCCAAATGCTATTTACATCAAGCGTTGCACTGAATCCAGACTCTATTATTGGGAAGTTTGGGCGTTAAACTGCTAAGTTATTTTTAGCTCTGGCTTTTACAAAAGCCAGAGCTTTTTCTTGACTTTTTTTGGTGGAAATGCAATTATGAAAATATGACGCGAGTTTCCCAAAATCAAAATAAAAACCTCATTAAGTTTATTATTTATACTTTCAAATTGAAGGTTGATTTTTGATAATAAAACTTGCCCCCAAAACTAATTTATTCTTAAAAACCAGCTTTCAATGAAAGCTGGTTTTTAGTTCTTTTAATAAATTAGTACATTCAAAATTTAATACAATATTTTTTTAACTTAAATCTAAATTAAAATGAAACAGTTTAATTTATTTTCGAATGGTTTAACTCTTAAGTTTGGGGATGAGAATGCACGCAAAAAGTTAGATTACGCTCAAATACGGCGTATAAATTTAAAGAGACCAAAAGGTGGGAAATGCGCGGTTAACGCCGTTGGGCTAGTCGACGAGACTATTGTTGCGGTTCGTTGCAACTGCGGAGCTTATCATTTGTTAGATGAGAAGGGAGCAGTTCAATTTAGTGTTTCGAAAAATAGTGAAGAGATTAAAAAATTTATTAAAGAAGAAGTAACAGTTCTTTTGTAGAACATAGAACATTCAGCCCTGTGGATAACGCAGGGCTTTTTTCATGAAATATTCATATTCGAAGTTTATAGTATAACATTATGAGAATATTAATTATTGAAGATCATATTAAATTAGCAGAATCAATCAAAACTGGTCTAGAGAACATGGGTTATGCTGTCGACGCTGTTTATGATGGAATGAAAGGGTTAAGAAGAATCGAAGCAAGTCCAGATAATTTTGATTTAATAATTTCAGATATCATGCTCCCAGAGCTTGATGGTTTGTCTTTAGTCAAAAAAATCAGAAGCGAAAATATAATGATACCAGTTTTATTATTAACAGCAAAAGATACTTTAGAGAATAAAGTTGAGGGTCTAAATACTGGCGCCGATGATTACCTAGTAAAGCCTTTTGAATTTACAGAGCTGACCGCACGCATCAGAGCACTTCTTCGAAGGCCGAAAGAAGTTCTTGAAACAAAACTCACTGGTGGGGGAGTCACATTAAATACTTTAAAACATACAGTCGAGAAAAAAGGGAAGTTGATTAAATTAACATTGAAAGAGTTTTCTATACTTGAATTATTTTTGCGAAACAAGAATAAGGTTTTAAGTAGAGATAAGATTATTGCTCACGCTTGGGATTTCAACTATGACACTTTTAGTAATATTGTTGATGTAAATATAAAAAATCTTAGAAAAAAGCTTCAAGGGAAAAATGAAAAGATTTTTGAGACTGTTCATGGAGTAGGGTATAAATTTAATGGATAAAATGAAGAAAAATATATTTCAAAACGCTAGAGTAAAATTAACAGCGTATTATGTGGGCGTTATGCTTGTCATTTTGGGTGTGTTTACTGTGGCTCTTATATATGCAGTCGATTACAATATTAATCAAAATCTCACGGGCGGAGTTATAACAGAGAATCAAGAGGGTGGAATAGAAAAGACAGAAGATATGATTGAGTTCTCGATATATTGTATTGATGCAATTTTGTTGTTTATAATCGGGTATTTTAGTTATTTTTTGTCGGGAAGGACACTTCAACCTATCGCACAATCTCATGAGAATCAGAAGAAATTTTATGAAAATATTTCTCATCATTTGCGTACTCCAGTTGCTACGATCATTACCCAATCTGAAGTTGCGATTGATGATAGCTTTAGTAACGAAAAGAAGTTAAGAGATGTTATAAAGAGTAATCTAGAAGAAGCCAGAGTAGTTTCTAAACTTGTAAATGACATGCTCATGGGTTCAAGAGGAAAATAATAATCATCAAAAAAGAAAACACACAATATTTTGTGCGTTTTCTTTTTGTGGTAAGTATTAAGTTTTCGAAGAACAAAATGATTCTATCGCGAGAACAACATAATCCATCTTTTCGTTTTGAACATTATTCATGATCACGTTTTTCGGGTGTTGTCTCTAGGTTTGTTTTAATCATTCTTGTTAAACTGATAGCCCCGAATCATCTACCGAAGTAGTAGCATCACTGTCTCCATCGAGATCAGATACTACTGTTGAACCTTCGTCACTACTTGAGGAAGAACTTTCATCGCTTAATGAAGAGCTTTCGTCGCCACTTAGGCTTGAACTCTCATCTCCCGACGAGAGACTTCCTTCGTCGCTAGAAGAGGCGAGGCTTTCATCACTACCAGAATTATCTGATACTAGGTTGCCATTTTCGTCAGTAGAGAAAGATACAGAACTTTCATCTCTCGATGAAGAACTATCACTCGAGACTCCTTCAGAGCTAATATTGTCGCTCGACATACTTTCAACATTTCCGCCGTTGTCAATGATATTGCCACTTTCGTCTGATGATAAAGTTTCTGCCTTTACTTTGCTATTGAGACCGAAGAACGATAGTGCGAACACTAATGCCAATAGGCCAAATGATTTTAATGATTTTGAAATCTTTTTCATAATTAAATTTATTTATTAATTAATAATAACTTTGTACGCGTTATTTTTTGTGACCAACAAAAGGAAATAACATCGTGCAAGGGGTATTATGATTTATTCAGATGAAGATATGGTGAAGAAATAATGCATTTTGGATGGGGGGATTTAGTGTGCGTATGATTGCATGAAAATTTTTTGCAAAAAATTTTCATGCAAAATCAAATATAATTTACCTTATAATATATAGTTATTTTTATTCTTTATTATTCATATTGTATTCATGTGATAAACATACAATTGTTGTTAGTCGATAGATTATTAGAATAATAAAAAAATAATATATTATGACAAATTCAAATAGAGTAATACATTTTGAAATTCAAGCCGACGACATAGAAAGAGCAAAAACATTTTACAAAAAAGTTTTCAATTGGAAAATGGATAAAATGGAGAAAAAAGATGATCCCAGTATGATGGCTAGTGGAGATGATATGGATTATTGGATGATCATGACAGGACCAGACAGTACTCCTGGGATAAATGGTGGGATGTATGAGAGATCGAACAATAGTAATAAGTTGTATACGTATGATTGCACAATATCTGTCTCAGATATCGATAAAGCAATCGAGGCAGTAAAAGCAAATGGGGGAGCGATTCGCAGAGAAAAAATGAAAATACCTGATGTAGGTTGGTTTGCGGGTGCGACCGATACAGAAGGTAACATGTTTGGTTTAATGCAGTCTGTTATGAGCTGATTGCATTGGTCTCGGGTCGATTTATTAATATAAAAATATTAGTTAATTATGAAAAAAAATTCAGTATGGGCGATTATTGTTCTTATTGTTGTTGTGATTGTTATAATATTGCTTATATCGTCAGGGAATAAACAGAATAGTATAAATACTAATTCAGAAACTCCTATAAGCCAAAATAATAATTCTCAAGTACTGTTTGCCAGCTCTTCGCTCGCGCAGAATGCTTACCTGATCTCAACGCCGACATATGATGCAAACACTCAGACGGCGCTTGCCGGGTTTAATGTTGTGAAAAATCCTCAAGCCGATGGATCAACACAAATCACATTGAACGCGACAAATCCAGATTATCAAACGCAAACTTATACAGTAAAACCGGGAGAAAAACTTTACTTTATCGAAGGTAACCTCGGAGACGATAGCGGTAACACCGATAAAACAATGGGGGATGATACGGCAGTTTTGGTAGATGCGAATGGTTATATCATAGGACAATAGAAAAATGTGTTGGGACTCACTCACTATTAAAGAGACCTTGTTATGAGCAAGGTCTTTTTTAATTGCAGGTGGTTTGACAGTTATTGATAAAAATGTTATTTTATGATTAAATTAATTTAACATCAAATAAAAAAAGGTATGGAAAAGGAAAAAATGATCGAGACTCTACACGAAGTAGAGAAGGTTTATCGAGTGAATGATCTTGGAAAGGTTGTAGCCAAATTAACCGGCCAATCTTTGTCGATGACAACAGTAAGGATTGTCCTCAACTCGTTCATGGGTTCTGTCTTACCCAGATTGGATTCTTGGAACCAAGGGAAAATTAAAGCCAAGGTTGAAACATTTATCAATGCTTTTATAGTTAATAACAGGCTTGAAAATGGAAACAAGGAAGTTATGATAAATGTGACAAGCTTGAATTGGATAATTTCCGAGTTTGTGATACACGTAGCACGTTCTTGAAAGTAAGTGTTTGGTTTTCGAAAACCAAATTTAAAAATCGCGTAATCGCCCACTTGCTTGTTGATCTCTAGACCCCGCTACAAACGGGGTTTTATTTATGTACACAGATTCATGTAATTAATCAATCTCTCTTGTAAAATAGTCAATATTTTGTTATTTTAAAGGAGTGCTTTTGTATTTCGGCCTTATCGTCTAACGGTTAGGACATCGCCTTCTCAAGGCGGTAATCAGGGTCCGATTCCCTGTAAGGTCACCAATTAGTGCTAGCACGAGAAGAGTAATATAAGTATTTTCCAATCCCTAATTTACACCCAAATCATATCATATTTTACTAATCTCCTTAAATAATTTTGTCCTCATTTCGTGTACTTTTTCCGCTTCCTCAAAATGAGTTTTCGACCTCGATATTTTTTCTAATGATTCT
>JANYAX010000005.1 GCA_025361085.1 Candidatus Nomurabacteria bacterium
TTAACAACGAAGAAAAAGCAAAATATTATAAAGAAAAACAGGCTTCATGACAAAGATACTGGTAGCCCAGAAGTGCAAATCGCAATTTTGAGTAAAAGAATCGATGAACTTGCCGGACACTTGAAGGAACACAAGAAAGACAATAGTTCCCGCCGTGGACTCATAAAGATGGTGGCTGATCGAAGAAATCATCTCAAACATCTTGAAAAGACTGACAAGGAAAGATACGCTTCTGAAACTAAAAAATTAAAAGCATAACAAAATCCCGGCAATAGTCGGGATTTTGTTATTTTGTGTAATAGTTGTTAATATAATATAAGGTCGATAGATTAATTTTTAATAAAAGAATCAGAGTCGCGCCAAAAGGACGATTACGCGACATGATTTCGCTAAATCATATGATAATAAAACATAAAGAGCAAAGAGTAGGGGTGTTTATAGATACTTCAAATCTTTACCACAGTGCAAAAAATTTATATAAAAGGAAAGTAAACTTTGGAACAGTATTGAAAGATGCAGTAGCTGGGCGAAAACTCGTTCGTGCAATCGCTTACGTCATAACAAGTGAGGGAGGTGAAGAAAAAAACTTTTTTGATGCATTAACAAAACTTGGAATTGAAACAAAAACAAAAGAATTACAAATATTTTCTGGTGGCGCAAAAAAGGGTGACTGGGATGTCGGGCTTGCAGTTGATGCCATGAAAATGGCACCGAAGCTTGATGCTGTCATCTTGGTAGCAGGCGATGGTGACTTCGTCCCTCTCGTAGAATATTTACAAAGTACATCGGGAGTTCAAGTCGAAGTTGTATCTTTTGGAAAGAGCGCTTCAATGAAACTGAAAGAACAAGCCGACGATTTTCTAGACCTTTCGAATAATTATCGTAAATATTTAATCTACTAAACAAATTTAAAAAAGCCCCACATCAAGGGCTTTTTTATTTTATATTTTCTTTTTTATGATACTTATCATATAATACAAACATATGACACCAGAAGAACACAAACAAAAAATAGAAGAAATATATAACGAGGCTATGGGAAAAATTACTGAATTAGATAAAGAACGCAAGCAAATAATAAATGATTACATAAAAGAGTTAGAAAATAAAAAAATGGAGGATATTCGAACCTCTGTGGGGTTAACTCAATAACTTATAATTATATGAGAGAATTAAATCAAGAAAAAACAGAAAACAATGTGGATGAAAAAGAAAAGGATATTTCTACTTCAGAAGTAGTAGAAAAGAAAGATGTAAATGTTGAAGAATTGGCCATAGAAAAAATAAATGAGTTAGAGAAAATAGTTGAAAATAGTGGTGAGTTAACTGATGCAGAAAAATCTAGAATCCAAAATATTGATTTGGGTAAATATGATAAAGATTATAAAGAAGCAGTTATTAAAGAAACAAATAGTAAGATACAAAATATCGAAAATAAAAAAAAATTAGCAGCAAGGACAGCTATTGCTCTTGTGACTTTAATTGCTTTAAGTGGTCAAGCTGAAGCTGTGACACCGAGTACAGGCACAGGTAAAGATATAGCAAAAACAACATTATTTGATAAAATATTCAAAAAGAAAGATAGCTGTAATAATAAAGAGTCATCAGAAAATAAAAAATCTAAAAAAATTGTTCATTTCGATGAGTTCTTGAAACAACTCAAGTGTGGCCGAGGAGATTTGTCTAGTGGACCATTATATGAGTATTTCATGGGGGCAGATCCTATCAATGACAAAAACATTAATTATGGACAAGAGTTATATTTTAAACCTCATAAAGAAATAATAGATCAATACAAAAAAAGAATTGATACACAGGGGAATGAATATTGGGATAGAGTTGAAACAAGCTTGTTGGAAAAAATTGAAAAAAATGACAGAGCTATAGAAAATGAACCACTTCCAGAGGATCAAAGAGGGTGGCTTAGAAAAGGTGGCCAATTTGTAACAACATTATCTAAACCAGATAAATCGATTATAGATTTGTATACTTATCACCCTGGTTCGAATGATAAGAGTGGAAATAGCGGGGTATCTCATTTAGAATATTGGGTGCCAAAAAAGGATATAACTTATGGTGATCAGTCTCGAATAAATCAACAAAATAATATTGTCTGGACTAAAAAATTTATGCCACCTCCAGCAGAAATTAAACGAATGAAAGAAGAACAAGCTGCCGAAAATCTACAAAACCAAGTATTTAAATTCAATAATCCAAATCTTAATCCTTTTATTCAAGATTTTATGGAGAAGTATGGATACTACAAGACAGATGTGGGAAATGAGGGACAGTCTGTTTGGCAAAAAGATGGAGCTGACATTCCAATAGAAATATTAATGCGAGAGTTTGAGAGAGCATACGCAGCTAGTCCAAGCCCGGAGACATTGGCAAAGACAGAAGAAGACAAAGTGGCAATGAGTGGTCTTAGAAAACAAAACATAGACAAAATAGACAAATCTAAATATACAGATGAGGAACTCACTCAAGCTATTGAAAATATCGACAGAACGGCAAAAACAGATATTAAAGAGATACAAGCTTTTCCAGTTGTGAGAAATGAAACAGATACCGATAATTCATTTGAAACTATGAAGTGGATGTATGATTGGCTAAAACACCCTGAGTCTATCAAAAGAGCAAGAAATCTTGGGCTTACAGAAGAAGAGTTAACTCATGCCCTAAATAGATTAGCTATGCCTTTATCCTATGAGGTTGACCCATCAATAGCTTTTGATAAAAATGGGGATCCGAATGGAGTTGGAGGTACTACTGATCTTTTTGGTAATATAAAAGTTGTAAAGGATAATGATCTTGCGACGATAGCTCACGAGCTAGGGCACAGAGCTTGGGTTGGAGGTGAAAATGATAAGATTAGAGATATATTACAAAAAAATATTTTAAATAATCCTGAATATTTGGGTTATTTAAATAGTATGCCAATGTTTGTTCCAAATGATAATCCATACGCAGAAGACAAATATAAATATATGCCAGAGGAGATCTATTCTCGTATCTGGCAAATGAGAAAGAAATATAATCTAAAACCAGGGCAGAAAGTACTTCCAAGTATGATAAAAGATTATAATCCAAAAGATTATTTCGGTATGGATGAGAAAAAAATGATCTATTTATTAAATCTAATGATTAAAAATGATTCACGACCAAAAGCAACAATCCCATACGAAGACGCCCAAGTGGACCTGCTCGCAAGCAACCAATTAAAATATGAAAAGGAACAAAACGATTTAAACAAAGCAGTGAATGATAGTATGAGAGATTTTAATGATAGAAATAATTCGAGTAATAATTTAAAATCTTAGAAATTTATTTAAAAAAACACTCTCACCGGGTATTGTGATGGAGAGTGTTTTTTGCTATAGTACGCTTATTAATAGTTAAGTTGTTAGCCTCTGGACGGTTAGAGTTGAAGCCACAAATCGGTTTCAAAACTAGAGTCTGGGGACTAGCTATAATATATGCATAGTAAAGAATATGAAGTAGAAATTGGTGGTAAGAAAATTACCGCGGTGTTTAGTGATCTTGCTGATCAAGCAAATGGTTCCGTGATATTAAAAAGTGAAGGAACAGTAGTCATGGCGACAGCTGTCATTTCAAAAGACGGGAAAAATAATCCTGGGTTTTTTAATCTGACAGTTGAATATTTAGAAAAGTTTTATGCCGCTGGAAAAATTCTCGGCGGACAATTCAATAAGCGTGAAGGGCGCCCAAGTGACCAAGCGATACTCGCAGCCCGTATGACCGACCGTACTATCCGCCCACTTTTCGATCACAAAATAAAAAACGCTGTCCAAATTATTATTACAATTATTGCAATCGGAGATGCAGATCCTAAAACTTTGGGAGTAAACGCGGCTTCTATCGCACTCCACATGTCCGACATTCCTTGGGGCGGGCCAATCGGAGCAGTTCATGTAAGTAAGACGAAGAAAGATCCAACTATCCAAATAAATGACTACATCCCTAATGCCGATGAAGCAGTGTACTCACTCGACCTTCTTGTGTGTGGAAAAGAGAAAACAATCAACATGATCGAGTCTATGGCATTCGAATTATCAAACGAAGAAATGGGGGAATGTTTTGACAAAGCAGTTGTTGAAATAACAAAGTGGGAAGAATTCCAAAATAAATTGCAAAAAGAAATCGGTAAAGAAAAAAAGATTTTCGAAAAATCTGAAACACCTTCTGATATCGTTTCACTCTTTAAAGAGAAAGTTATCCCTATGCTTGATAGCGGGTTATTCAGTGATGAAAGCAAAAAAGTTGCACATGAAGCAGAAGCAATTTGGAAAGAAATTGTTGATAAAAAATATGAAGATGATGAAGAAGATGATTGTAAACACATAGCCTATGACCACTTCCATAATTATCTTGATGGTGAGTTTCACCGAAAAGCTCTTGTTGAAAATGTTCGAGCTGATGGGCGCAAACTTGATGAAGTTCGTACCCTATTTGCAAAAGCTGGAGGAATATCCGATGTACTTCATGGTTCCGGAATTTTTTATCGCGGTGAAACTCACGTGATGTCAGTACTTACTCTTGATGGTCCTGAATCAATGTATGCGATCGATGGAGTAGAAGCACAATACAAAAAAAGATTCATGCATCACTATAATTTTCCTCCATACTCAAGTGGCGAAACAGGAAGAGTCGGTGGAATCAATCGCCGAGAAATGGGTCATGGATTTTTAGCCGAGAAAGCTCTCACTCCCGTTATCCCAGAAAAAATAAAATTCCCTTACACAATCCGTGTTGTGTCTGAATCAACTGCTTCAAATGGTTCAACTTCTCAAGCATCTATTTGCGCAGCAACAATCGCTCTTATGGATGGTGGAGTTCCTATCACAAATCCAGTTGCCGGAATTTCTGTTGGTCTCATGACCGATGAGAATGATAAAAATAAATATGTCTTACTCACAGATATTCAAGGACCAGAAGATCATTATGGTGATATGGATTTCAAAGTAGCAGGAACAAAAAATGGAATCACGGCAATACAACTCGACGTCAAAGTTGATGGGGTCCCAGTAAATATTTTGAAAGATGCACTCGTTCGTGCCCAAACCGCACGTTTGAAAATTCTTGAAACTATCACGGCTGAAATCGCAGGACCAAGAGAAAATATTTCTCCAAATGCGCCAAAAATTCTTGTTGTAAAAATTAAAAAAGATCAAATCGGAATGATCATCGGTCCTGGAGGAAAAAATATAAATGCTATTCGTGAAGAGACTGGGACAGAGATTACTATCGAGGAAGATGGAACAGTATTCGTCACAGGTAAAAATGGTGGAGCAGATAAAGCAGTTGCAATAATTGAAGGTATGACACATGAGTACAAAGTAGGTGACACCGCCGATGCAGAAGTTGTAAAAATCATGGACTTCGGAGCGTTCGTTCGCTTTGGCCACGACACAGAAGGACTTGTCCACATTTCTGAAATTGCCCCATTCCGTGTTGAGAAAGTTTCTGATATCCTTAAGGAAGGAGACAAGGTGCCAATCAAAATAATTAAAGTAGATGAAAAAGGAAGATTGAACTTGTCTATCAAAGAAGCAAATAAAGATTTCTTCAAACCAAAAGTGTAACGGAAAAATCAAAATGTTCTTTTCTTTGGGTCATCGGGCGAGTGGCCAGGTCAGCTCATAAAAGAACGCTCAGATTCATCCCAATAAATATGCAAGACAACAACCTACAACAAAATGAAAAAGATATAAAAGTTCTCAGGACTTATACTTCTGATATGGTTGATGCGATTAGAACAGATGAGGCATCGGTAATAAAAATTGCTCTAGCCGAAAAAGAAAAGAGAGAGCAAGAAGAATTATTTAAGAAAGCAGAAGGAACAAATGTATCTAAAATACTTCTAATAATAGGTGGAGTAATTTTTATTGTCGCAGCGATTATCGGATCATACTATTTGATACAGAAGAAAAAAGAAAGAGAAACACCTGCTCCAATATCGACTGGAGTCCAGACCTTCATCACATACAATGCCGATTCATATATCGATGTCACAAACGCAACCAACGTTGTTGAATTACTAAATGCAATAAAACAGCAAGAAAATGCATCGACAAGATTGATAAAAGCATTATTCCTCACAAAAAAAGTAAACGGTGTATCGGAAATGATAACAGCAAAAGATTTTCTTTCGATCATCGATTCGACTGCACCAGGAGCACTGACAAGATCATTGCCTGATAAATTTTTATTTGGAAAATATTCTAATCCGACAACAAATGAAAATGATAAATCAGCGATGTTTTTGATATTCGAAATATCTGATTACAATCAAGCTTACGCATCAATGCTAGAATGGGAAAAGACAATGTTGAAAGATTTATTTGTATTATTTGATACAAAAATATCAGAGACAGATAACGGAATATTTGAAAAACCATGGAAAGATATTATCATCAATAATAAAGACACGAGAGTCTTGTACGGGGGAAATGGGGAAGTCCTTCTTTATTATGTTTTTGTGAATAAAAATACACTTGTAATAACAAGTGGCACTGAAGCACTGAAAGAGTTAATATCAAGGATAATTGTAAAAAATGCACAACCCTTATAGGCGATTATCGGGGAGTATTTTCCAATCCCTAATTTACACCCAAATCATATCATATTTTACTAATCTCCTTAAATAATTTTGTCCTCATTTCGTGTACTTTTTCCGCTTCCTCAAAATGAGTTTTCGACCTCGATATTTTTTCTAATGATTCT
>JANYAX010000006.1 GCA_025361085.1 Candidatus Nomurabacteria bacterium
CTGTTATATTATATCATAACATTGTGATATAATATATCAAGCGATATACTGTGTATATCATGAAAAATGAGTCTGAAAAGCTAGGTTCTAATCTTAAGAGAATTAGAATGGAAAAAGGTATATCACAGGGAGATATTGGACGAGAATTAAAAGTCAGCCGTGGTTTTATTAGTACTATTGAAAATGGTAAAACAAACCCAACCCTTTCAACCATTTCTAAATTAGCAAAAGTTCTTGGAGTTTCGACCAATGAACTCTTAAAATAAATTATTATAGTAGCCCAAAAAGCTATCATTTATAATGAGGATGGAAAAATTTTAACATTAAAAAGATCAGAAAAATCTCCAAGACCTTTGACTTGGGATTTACCGGGAGGCAATTTAGAATTTGGAGAAGAATTAAAATCCAGCGTATTAAGAGAAAAAGAAGAAGAAACGGGGATAGAAGTTGAAGAATTATTACTATTAAATGTATTTGAAAATCTTGATTCTATTGATTTATTTCGAGTAACAATTGGATATAAAGTTAAAGCAAAAACTACAAATGTTATCTTGAGCCATGAACATGTTGATTTTAAATGGGTCACACCAGAAGAGTTTACACAATTAGAAATATACGAGCCACACAGAAAAATAGTCGAAAAATTTAAAATTTAGATAAATATAGAAAAATAATAATGAAGACAACAAACGTAAAAGCCTCACAACTTAATTATGATAAATATAGTGCAGATAAATACGATAAGGATATTGTTAATTCAATCCCCTTTCATCGTGAAATTCACGATGAAATAGTTAAATATATTGAGAGGTTAAATATAAGCAAAAATTACCATGTTCTTGATTTGGGTGTTGGAACTGCAATAACTAGTAGAATAATAAAAGACATATTGCCAAAATCAGAGTTTGATCTTGTTGATTTTTCTAAACAAATGCTTGATGGAGCAAGAAAAAAAATGGGTAATGACAATATAAACTATATTATGGGGGACTATTCAAAAATAAGTTTTGATAAAAAATACGATATAATTGTTTCTGTTATTGGAATTCATCATCAAAATATAATCGGGAAGAAAAAACTATTTAAAAAAATATTTGCATTGCTTAAACCAGGTGGGATTTTTATATTTGGTGATTTGGTTACATATAGAGATAAAAATATTGCTGCTTTAAACAATGCAAAGCATTATAAACATTTGGTTGATAAATCTACCGATGATAAAACTTTATCGGAATGGGCGTTCCATCATATGTTTCTTAATGATCTTTCTCCTATCGAAGACCAAATAGATTGGCTTAAGATTTGTGGTTTTAAGGTATACAAAAAGTTTTTAGGTTTAAACACTGCTTTATTGATTTGTAAAAAGAATATTTAGTTTATAAAATAAAATTATATGGAAATAATTAAACCCAAAATAGAAGATTTAGATAAGATATTTGAGATTCTATCGCAGTGGACAGAAAAGGAAGAAGCTCTAAAATATACTGAAAGGATTAAAAATGAAATTAATGGAATGACAGAATTTAATATGTCATTCTGGGCTATTAAAAAAGATGATGAGGTTGTTGGGGTGGGAGGATTATCTGATATTTTACCAGCAATAAAAAGCTTTGCTAAAACAGAAAATCCAGGAGAATTAAAGATATTATACTTAGATAACAAAACAAGAGGCCAGGGTATTGGGAGGGTCCTTTTAAATTTTTTAGAAGAAAAGGCAAAAGAAAATAAATATACAGAATTAATGATAAGAAGTGCTGAGAGATACAAAGATACAGCTTATGGATTCTATGAGAAAATGAGTTATAAAAACATAGGATTAACAGATAATAATATGGCGGTTTTTAGTAAAGAATTATAAATATGGAAAACTTAAATGAAGTGTTTATGTTGAAGGCAATAGAAGAAGCAGGAATTGGAAAATCTGCTGGTAATTTGCCTTTTGGTTCTGTTGTTGTCTTTAATAATGAAATTATAAGTAAGAGACATGCCGAAGACATTGAGACAAAAGATGTAACTCGTCACGCCGAACTATTGGCTATTCAAGAAGCTTGTGGGGCTTTGAGTAAAGACGATCTAAATAAATGCACTATATACTCTACCAATGAGCCTTGTATTATGTGCACAGGAGCCATTCTCAACTCTGGTATTTTAAAAGTAGTAATCGGGGTTTCTAGAGGAGATATGCCAAGTAATTTTAAACCCAAAAAGATCAATTTTGGTGATTTAGTCGATAACTCACCCAAAGAAATAAAAGTAACTAGAGGTATATTAAAAGATAAGATAATTTCATTATTTGAACAAAATAATGAGAAATAATTTAATATGAAAATATTAATAAATGACAAAGAAGTAATTTTTAATAAAGAAGATTTTCCAATGCTTATAAATGGGGCGGGTAAAAGCGGGGCCTCTTTCTTTAGCCTGTCACTGCTTGTAAATCTTTTTGAAAATGGAGAAAAAGTTTTATTATTTTCTGCTTTCGATCCCGCAAAAGAAGAATTTAGAAAACAACTTGGTGGTTCAATAAACGAGAATGCTATAGTAATAGAATCAGGGGATGAAGAAAATTTTATAAACGAACTCGATAAAGTAAGTGATTTACCAGAAAGAATTGTGTTATGTAAAAATATTGAACATTATAGCCCAAATCTTTTTAATAAATTAAAAGATCAAGAACTCATAATCTTCTCTGGAGATATAGATAAATGTGAATTTGGGGGGAAATTAGCAATTAAAGACTTCAAAACTAAAATCTTTTTCTCATATCCCGAGAAACTAAAAATAGAAAATAAAATTGAATTACCTAAATACAAAGGTTTGATAATCAGTCAAAAAGATAACGGAGTTATATCTTTATAAAATATGTAACATCTTACTTATAACATTTTTTGTATTTAAACTAATATCATTTCTCTCTATAACCTCTTCAGCTTTATGCCATTCTCCACCTTTCCCTTCGTGGATATTGATATTCCTTTCAAAATTTTCATCAACTTTTTTTATATAATAATTTGAAATAGAGTAATCATCTTCAAAAACTCCAAGTAGTGAATAATTAATAGGTTTATATTCTAATTCCTCATTAATTTCTCTAATTAATGCTTCTTCATTATTTTCATTATTTTCTATCCCACCACCAAACATGCCCAAACTATTAGGATTTCTGGCTTCAGAGCTCCGTTTTTGTAAAAAAATATAAAGCTCATCATTTTTGAAACGGTAAGGAACGAGCATTGATGTTAATCTTTTTTCCATAATAAAATAAATTATATAACTTCATCTTGATAACATTTTTCACAGTAAATAATCTCTTTTCTGTCAGGAGAATAGTTTGTTTTAATGTCCTTACCACAGTTATCACACTTTCTATCCCAGAATTTATATGGACCTCGTCTTTGGATGCGATCTTGATGTCTACAGTAAAAACACTGACGAGGAATTGGTAAATTCATCTTTCTATAAAATAAAAGTTCTTGCTCTGTGATTTTATAATTTCTTTCACAAGAAATACATTTCAGTATTTCGCCGGTGATAGAATCTTTAACGTCTTTTATGTTGTCATTTATCTCTTCTGGCTTCATTGTTTCCTTACCTTTAGTCATTTGTATATCATCTTCCCATCTAAAACCTTGTGATGTTGCTTCCTCTTTAGATAAAGGGAAGTTATCTTGAGCAATAGATTCATTGTATGCAAAAGGTGCTATTTCAACAGGCATCATCAGCCCATGTATTCCCAACCCTGTAAGTTCTTTCACTATATGATTTTTAAGTTCCTCGTATTTATTTTTATCATATTCCTTATTAAAAATTGCATATTTGCAATTTTTAATAGCATCACAACCTATACAATCATTACAATTTGCAATATAAAAAGAATACAAAATATTTCGTGAATGTTCCGCCCAGTACGAACCTATAGCATTATTACAAAAGTGTAGCGAGAACCGTTCTTGCTACACTTTGCTACACTTAGAATTAATACATTAGTAGAGCGTAGTAGATATATTAGAGAAAATTATAAAAGTCGAGCGTAAGATTATCATTCATTTTGTTCGAAATAAGTTCGTGCAAAGGTCAGTAATTCACCACAAAAACATACGCCATCAGAAAAACAGCACCTGCGTGTTGTTTTTTAGTCCAACACACCTAGTTGACAATCACTATATCTTCATGAGAATATAGGAGCAACAAACAGCTCCTTGATATCATCGTTTAATACAAGCCAAATTCGATTAAAAAGACTTGGTTTTTGGTTGGTTTTCTTAGTTTCTTTATAGAGATTAAGAAAACTAACCAAAAAACTAAAGAAATGAAAAAAAATTTATTCGAGGAAAGAACACTTTTTTGTTCGCCTCTTTTTTCACAAGTCACAAACTTGATAGAAACTGGTAACAACCCAGAAATAGTGCCCCTCTGGTTTATGTTGAATACACAGATTGGGTACATAAAGGTAAAGTATGAGAACTCAGTCGAAAAAGTAGATGGGCTCTGGGGTGAAGTCATGCGAGCATTTGGAATGGTTCGAAACGAAGAAAAAGAAATAACAATCCGCGGTAAATTTGCAAAGATTGGTTTTGCAAAAGAACCTGCTTGTGTCGGATTCTTCTTTGGGAAAGAAGTGATAAAAATCACAATCTCAAACTCACATAAGGAAGAAAGTGTAGCAAAAGCGATTACAAAACTAGTAACAGAAAAAGTTGAAAAAGAGATCGGCGATACATATGATCGCAACACAATCAAGGTGATGCAATCACCGGAAGGGTTTCAGATTCTAATTCCTTTCGAAAAAATCGAATTTGCATGGTAACAAAAAATCCACAAGAGTAAGAAAATATATCTCTTGTGGATTTTCTTATTATATTATGTTCAGAAATTATTTATTTAATTCTGATTCCCTGCTGGAAGAGTGACTATAAACGTCGAGCCATTATCCTCTTCACTTTCAACTGAAATGGAACCATTCATTTTCTCAACCAAATCTTTGCAAATATAAAGACCAAAACCAGTACCATATTTACCCTCTGTACTAGCGGTAGTAGTACCCAAACTATTAAAAACATTCGGTAATCTATCTTTCTCTATACCTACACCATTATCTTTCACAGAAATTTTTATTAGATTGCCTTCTTTTTCACCAGAAATTGAAATCTCTCCACCGTTGTGAGTAAATTTTATAGCATTCGTAATTAAATTTTCTAAAATTGATTGAAGAACAAAACGATCAGCGGTTATATAAATACCATCTTTTATCTCATTATTAATTGTTATTTTCTTCAGTCCGGCCTCATTTGGTAAACGCCCAATCAAATTTTTAGTATATGAGGCCAATTCAAAATTAGATAATTTTAATTCTATTTTTGTTAAATTCTCTCCACCCCAATTACTCCAAAAATGTTCTACAATTTTATGAGCTCCTTTAGTAGCAGAAATTATAGGTTTGAGATATTCTTCATTATCAACATCAGAATATTCATTCTCATAGATTAAATTAGAAAATCCAAGAATTGCATTAAATCTAGCTTTCAAATCATGCATTGAACTAGATATTAATTTATCTTCTTCAGACAATTCATTATTATTGCCATTTCTCTTGATTGTTTTCCAAGTCAAAAAATCTTCTGCAGTATGGAATGCTCTTTCACTTAAATCTTTTAGAGAGTTTATTTGCTCATTAAATTCTTTTTTTGATAGACTTTTATTATGAATCAATGAATTTGAAATTGTAGAAATTTGGTCAAAACAACTACTTAAATCATTAAAAATTTTTGAAACCGAAAGATTTTCTCTCTCATTTTGAGGTTGTATAATTTCAAGATTTCCTGTTGCAATTTGTCCTGCGCCACTATTCATTTGTTCACCGATTCCTTCTTTCATATACAGATAAATACTGACTTAATTAAGTATATTAATATTATAAATCATATTATATCACTTTTATCGATTATCCCAAATAATATCAGGTATGATATAATAGGAAGATGAAACAATCAAGATTAGACCAATTATCAGACGGCATTTTCGCTATTGTTATGACAATTTTGGTTTTTGAGATAAGAGTACCTGATTTTGCAGGTATTATTAGCGAGCAAACCCTCATCAACTCTCTTATCATTCTATTGCCTCTTTTGCTCAGTTATCTTCTTAGTTTCTCATTACTTTTCACTTATTGGAGATCACACCATATTATCGCATCGGTACTTGCAAAGAATATTGACGTCCAATTTACTAATTTAAGCGGAATTTTTTTATTCCTCGTAGCCCTCGTCCCTTTTTCTTCTCACTTTCTTGGTAAATACATCGGGTCCGAAACCGCCGTGATATTTTTTGCAATAAATATTATCTTAATCGGGATGACACTTTATAAGATGAGACAATACGCGATCAAATCAGAAACTATCGAGAATACACCTGTCACAAAAATTGAAAATGAACATGCGAATATGCATATTCTTTTCCCTGTTATGTCAGCGATGGTAGCAATCATTGTCGCTTTTTATAGCACCAAAATTGCTGTGGTTTTGTTCACAATTGCCATATTGTTCAACCTTTCAAAAAATGGAACAAAATATATTTTTTATATCATAGATATGTTCCGAAGAAAGAAAATAGAAAACACTATTTAGAAAATAAAAATACTCCCTTTTTAAAAGGGAGTATTTTTATTTTCTATTTTTTGCAAGCTTAATAATATGTTCCAAGAATTCTGGCATTGTCGCCCCAATCGCGACGAGTGCTTTCGGCATCAGTGATTGGTTAGTAAGCCCCGGTAAAGTATTCACTTCAAGGGCATATATCCCCTTCGTTGGGTGAACAATAAAATCACTTCGAGAATAATGACTAAGATCCAGACCGATATGAATGAGTGATGCTAAACGCTCGAGCTCTCTCTTCTCTTTATCGGTAAAATTCCCCGGGCAGATTTCTTCGGATTTACCATTATATTTTACTTCATTATCAAAAAATGTACTCGTTTTAGGAATGCGTATCTCGATAGGAGGAAGAGCATAAGTTTTTTGGCCTCGAAAATCATCGATCACTCCGACGGTCGCCTCTTTCCCATTTATAAATTCTTCAACAAGAACACTAACACCGGCATCCCTAGATTCCTCAAAGGCTTCAGCTAAATCTTGGAATGTTTTACACACATGAACACCCATCGACGACCCTCCTGTTAGGGGCTTCACAATCCATGGAGGAGCCATTTGCTCCCAGACTTCACGTGCTTTTTTCTCGGCATACCTTTCTCGTGGCCCATCGAAATCATCTTGATACACGGGGAAAAGAATATGTTTTGGAGTGTTAATCCCGAGTTTTGAAAATTCCTGTTTTGTCAGAAATTTATTGTAACCAATAGCCGAAGACACAGGACCAGAACCAGTATAAGGAATTTGCCATTGCTCTAAGAGTTGCTGAACCTTACCATCTTCGCCATAATCACCATGAAGAGCGTTAATGATAACATCAACCCTGGGCGCTATTTTGTCGATAGAAGTCGGAATACCATTTATATGCCAAATTCCATCTCGATCAATATAAATATCTACTGCATGATATTTATCTTTCATTTGGTCACTACGTAAATGAGAAAGAACTTCTGCCCCACTTTGAAGTGACACTTCATACTCACCACTTATTCCTCCACGAATTACTCCAACTTTAATCATATATACATTATATCAAAAAATTTTTGTCTCGTCTCTTCTTGTGGAAAGTTATAGCAAATCGGTGAGATTCGGAATTTGCTAAAAGAATTTGTTTTTTATATTTTTTTATTAAAACTTCATCTCCTATTATTGCCTTGGCTTTATGCTTTTCATCTTTCACTACACCAACAACAGGTATTTTAAATTGATAACGATTAAGCACCGATTTAGCCACATTTATCTGAGCCGTGCTACCATCCATTACTATCAAACTCGGTAAGCCCCATTCTGTGTGTTTTAAACGACGAGACAATACTTCTTCGAGTGCTCCTGTGTCATTCGCATCAGTTTGAGTTCTCACAATAAATTTTTTGTATTCACTTTTTGCCAATTCACCGTTTTCTACAACTGTCATAACTCCAACCATATTCTTGCCTGACATGTGCGCGATATCATACGCCTCGATGCGAAATTGCGCCCCAGCATATGTCTGGTGAAAATCGTAGGTGTGATTTTCGATGTTAAGTGAAGACCGAGAATGCTTTTCAAAATGGTCTGGCACCGGCTCCCGTCCCCCTCGTCCGAGGACCTTTTGAAAAGCATTCTCGGTCGAAACGTCATCTTTAATAAGAGCCACATCGTTTATATGGTTGAGTGCAAAAATCTGATCACGAACCTTTGCAGCTTTTTCAAAATCTTTTGATTTTGAAAACTTAGTCATTTCTTTTTTTAAATTTGTAATTATCCCCTTCTTTTTTCCTTCAAAAAATAATTTTAAATTTCTGATATTTTTATTGTATTCTTTATTAAACCCCCTAATCCCCCTTATCAGGGTGACTTCTCCTCCCTTGACAAGGGGAGGTCGGGAGAGGTTTGAGTTAGGTACTAACCCTATCTGTTTATAGAATTCTTTATTATTCTTTTTTACTGAGTCATTATCAAAATACGGAAAAATTCTGCGAATAATTTTCATCGCTTCACGTAGTTGTAAACCGTTTGGAAATGGACCAAAGATTGCTTTGTATTTTTTTGATACAGTATGCAAATTCTTATCCGTGTCGGAGCCCTTTAGGGTAAAGCGGGAAGAATTTGCATACTGTTGAGAAAAAATACTTCGTCCACGAACAATGATAATTTTAGGGATATCATCTTTTGTTATACAAACATAATTAAAACTTTTATTGTCTTTTTCTTTTGTATTATATTTCGGCTGATATTTTTTAATTAAATTCGCTTCAAGAATAAGCGCCTCGAGTACACTGTCAGTTTCCTGCCATTTTATCGAAGTCGCTACGGTAACCATATCTAAAAGAAGCGGGCCACGGGTGACAATGAGATCTTTCCCAAAATAGCTTTTTACTCTGTCTTTGAGTGAAGTTGCTTTACCAATATATAAAATATCTTTTCCTTTTAGAAAAAAGTAAACTCCAGGATTATTGGGTAATTTAAATTTTTTTAAACCTTGACTTTTCATAAAAAAATTTATTTTTTATTTAATACCTTCTTTAAATACTTACCGGTATGTGAATTTTTATTCCCTGCCACTTCTTCGGGAGTTCCCTTTGCAACCAAAGTCCCACCTTCTGTTCCTCCATCTGGACCAATATCAATGATATAATCGCAATTTTTAATGATATCCATATTGTGTTCAATGAGAACAACACTGTTCCCCTTATTAACAAGTTTGTTCAAAACTTCTAAAAGTTTTGAGACATCGTCGTAGTGAAGCCCAACAGTTGGTTCATCTAAAAGATAAATCGTTTTCTCTAAATGAGGGCGATAAAGCTCTGAAGAAATTTTTACACGTTGCGCTTCTCCACCTGAAAGAGTCGTAGCAGATTGACCAAGCTTTACATATCCAAGCCCAACATCCATCAAAGTTTTCAATCTGTCATAGACATTTGGAATATCTTCGAAAAATCCAAGTGCTTCCTCCACGGTCATCTGCAAAACTTCATAAATATTTTTCTTTTTGTATTTTATTGTTAGTGTCTCTTTATCAAATCTTTTTCCATTACATACATCGCAAGTCACATAGACCGTCGGTAAAAAATGCATTTCCACAGCTATTTCACCATTCCCTTCACAAGCTTCGCAACGTCCACCTTTGACGTTAAATGAGAACCGATTCGACTTCCAGCCTCGAAGTCGTGCTTCCTCGCTACTTGCAAAAAGATCACGAATAAATGTAAACGATCCTGTATATGTAGAAATATTTGAGCGAGGAGTTCGACCAATCGGTGATTGATCGATCAATATGACACGCGACAGATATTCAGTTCCTGAAAATGAAGCACAATTGTAAACCTGTGCACTTCTATATTTGCGTTCATAACGAGCTTGGAGATTTTTGTGAAGAATTTCATACATGAAAGAACTCTTACCTGAGCCGGAAACGCCAGTAATCACAACCATTTTACCTAGAGGTACTTCGACATTTATATTCTTGATATTGAAAACTTTTCCACCAACTATTTTTAATGACCCTTTATCATTTGTTCGCCTTTTTTCTGGAATTTCAATTCTGACTTCATTTCGAAGATAAGCTAAAGTTCTAGATTTAGAAGCATTTGTAGGAGCATCTAGTAATTTTTCTAAATAATCAGCTACAATAACTTCCCCACCATGAACGCCAGCTTTTGGCCCGATATCAATAATAAAATCTGAAGCAAAAATAGTATCTTCGTCGTGCTCGACAATTATTATAGTATTACCAAGGTCACGAAGTGTTTCTAATGTTTTTATCAATCTATCATTATCGCGTTGGTGAAGGCCAATAGTTGGTTCATCGAGAACATAGAGAGCACCAACGAGTCGTGAACCAAGTTGCGAGGCGAGACGAATACGCTGAGCTTCTCCGCCTGAAAGAGTATTCGCTTTTCTATCGAGTGATAAATAATTTAACCCAACATTTAGTAAAAATTGCAGACGCGACTCGATCTCATTTATAACTACTTTCGAAATTTCTTTTTCTTGTTCGGTCAAATTTAGTTCCACAAAAAAGTCAGCCACTTGATCTATCGAGAGTTTGGTGAGATCCACAATATTGAAAATAGAAGAATGGGACGAAGCAGAAGTATGGGACTGCGCAGAAAGCTTCTTTTCCTCGGGTCCTCGGACGAGGGAGGACGAGGGGCCAGACCGGCTCGGAAAAGAACTTTTCTGCTTCGTCCCACGTTCCCCCAGAAATACATTCAAAGCTTCAGGGCGCAATCTTGCCCCCTTACAATCATCACAAACCTCTGTACCACCAAAATACTTGGTTCCAAGACCATTACAAGTAGGACAAGCTCCATATGGAGAATTGAATGAAAACAACCTTGGTTCAATTTCTGGGAGAGAAAAACCATCTCTGGGACAAGAAAATTTTGAAGATAACAAAAATTCTTCATCATTAATTTTTATCAAAACCAAACCTTCAGATTCAATGAGCGCTCTTTCGACAGCTTCAGAAAGTCGCATGCGAGTATCACTTGGATTATCTTTAAACTCATGAATCGCAAATGTATCGACAATAACTTCAATATCATGTTTTTTGGTTTTTGAAATATCGATTCGTTCACGAAGTTTTTTGATTTCTCCATCCATCCGAACTTCAGTAAAACCCTTATTGAGCAAATCATAAAGAAGTTGGTAATACTCACCTTTTCGCCCGCGAATAACTGGTGACAAAATAGAAATCGGCGTCTCATCCCACTCTACACCTTTCACTTTTCTTTTATTTTTACCTGCTCCGTTAGAAGTAGGGCTTCCAAGCCCGTGAGTTCTAATGGAGTCTAACGCAAAATTTATTATTTCTTCATTCGAAAGTTTCTTTATTTCATCTCCACAAAGCGGGCAATGTGGTCTACCAATACGCGCATAAAGGACACGAAGATAATCATATATCTCTGTGATCGTTGCCACCGTCGAACGAGGATTATTGGAACGTGATTTCTGATCAATAGAAATAGCTGGAGAAAGACCGGTGATTTCGTCTACATCTGGTTTAGGCATTTGATTTAAAAATTGGCGAGCATAAGCTGAAAGTGACTCAACATAGCGACGCTGACCTTCGGCAAATATCGTGTCAAAAGCAAGCGAGCTTTTCCCCGACCCTGACATACCAGTAATAACCACCATTTTGTTTCGTGGCATTTCGACATTTATATTTTTTAAATTATGGGTTCGAGCCCCTTTAATTATCAATTTTCCTTCTTCGTTTTTTTTCATATTTTGTACTTGAACTAATATAGACCCCACATTTGTTCTATATGGGGGTATGTTGATATTCAACTACCAGTAATAATACCACGTTTGCCAACAGTTGACAAATACAATATTTTTTTATCTATTTACTTCAAATGTTGGCATGCCAATAGAATGTGGCCCAACTTGGTAATCAGCAAAGTATATTTTTATTTTATCAGGTGTAAATGTAAATGTTGTGAAGTTTTCTTCTTTTGGTTCAGTGCCACTTTCTATCATTCCTACCATATTATTTACATATTCTTCAATAGCTTTAGGATCAGAATTTTTTCGATCTTCATCACTGACAGTTGCAAATTGAGATTTCAAATATTCTCGCGATAAATTTGAGAGATAAGTTAAATAATCAGGATTGTTTGGAAAAAGATTTTTAAGGGTTATTATTTTTTTGTTAACAACATCATAATTATAAGAAACATTTATCTCATAACCATGAGCTCCACCACTGAACCCACCATAATGCAAGACAAAGCTTATGTATGTAAGGTTACTTTGGACAATTGTAAAATCTGAAAAGAAAGACAATTTATCTTCTTTTGATGGAATCTTTGGAATATTCTCACCTTTTGTAGCTGTGTCGATGCGAGCTTGCCAATATTCACGGCTGGCTACTTTGTGTTCTTCAATTTTGTTTTTTATTAAATTTTCAATTTCAGAATTAAAATCGGCGTTAACATTTTTAAACGAAGGGTATTTCACATCAAAGGTTACATATTGGTCATCTTCGTTAACCGTTTTTGTTTCGTATGAATCAATTGTAATAAGACTTGTTTCTTTTGAGATATTGTCCCCACCATTATCAACTAAAACTTTAGGATTAAAATTTCTAAAAATAAAACCGACAAAAATCAAAACCGCTAATAATATTATTATAATTAATATATTCTTTTTCATATTACAATTTTATCACTTTTTAACTTTATTCTCTAATTTTTCTTTTAATACGATTATCTCATCACGAAGGATGGCGGCTGACTCAAAATCGAGCTCTTTTACAGCTTTATTCATTTCTTTTTCTTTTAATTTTATTATTTTTTCGTATATTTTTCTATTTCTATCTTCATCTGAAAGAAGCAGATTCTTGATCGACTCTCTCTCTCCCTTACCTTTATTACTTTTATCTTTAGTAAATGCCTTTTTAAATATTTCAACATCCAAATCAAGTTCAGAAGACACCGCTTTTTCGTGTTTATCTTCAAGCTCTTCAGTAATATCTTTAATTTTTTTAATAATAGTCTCTGGAGTGATATGATGCTTTTTATTATAAGCAATTTGAATATCTCGACGACGGTTGGTTTCTCCTATTGCTTTCTTGAGACTTTCATTCATTATATCAGCGTAAAGAATCACTCGACCTTCAACATTTCGAGCAGCGCGCCCAATCGTTTGGATCAAAGATGTTTCTGAACGCAAAAATCCAGCTTTATCGGCGTCAAGAATTCCAATTAGTGCCAGTTCTGGCAAATCCAAACCCTCGCGTAGCAAGTTCACTCCGACAAGAATATCTATCTCACCTTTTCTAAATGAAGTTAGAATTTGAATTCTCTCAATCGTTTTTATTTCACTGTGCAGATATTCAGCTTTTATTCCTTTGTCTTTCAGGTAAACAGATAAATCTTCGGCCATCTTTTTAGTCAGCGTTGTAGCAATCACACGAAAACCTTTTTTAATTGTTTTCTCGGCTTCAAGGATGAAGTCTTGAATTTGACCTGGGTATTGCTGTAATAAACGAGGAGCTTTTTGCGATGGTCTGGCCCCTAGTCCTCCCTCGTCCGAGGACCTCGAAAAAAGCCTCTCGTTTGTGGAAGCAGAACTACCCGCAGATGCACTCACTGGTTTAACTATTATTTCTGGATCAACAAGTCCAGTCGGGCGAATTATCTGCTCGACAACTTGATCACTCATTCCTTTTTCTTTTTCACTTGGTGTGGCTGAAACATATATCGTTTGACCAGTTCTTTCTTCAAATTCATTTATTTTGAGAGGTCTATTATCTTTGGCAGATGGAAGTCGAAAACCAAATTCTACAAGCGTATTTTTCCTAGAGGCATCACCAGCATACATGCCCCCGATCTGTGGTAAAGTAACGTGCGATTCATCTATTATAGTGAGAAAATCATTTCTAAAATATGACAATAAAGTTTCTGGGGGTTCACCTTCATTCTTTCCCGACATGTGTCGTGAATAATTCTCGATCCCGTTACAATACCCGATTTCTTTTATCATCGCCAAATCATAACTGGTTCGTCTTTTTATTCTTTCAGCTTCGAGCAACTTCCCTTCCTTTTCAAATTTCTTTAATTGACCGGCCAATTCATCTTTAATCTTTTTTATGGCGATCTTTAAATGCTCACTATCTGTAATAAAATGTTTGGCTGGAAATAGAAATATATTCTTCTCCTCTTTAATAATATGAGATGATACAGGGTCAACTTTTGCAATTCTTGAAATAATTCTACCATCAAATTCAATCTGATAGATAAATGTTTCAGATATCGGCATAACCTCTACCTTTGAACCAATTGAACGAAAAGTCCCCGGAGTAATGTCGGCATTGGTTCTTTCAAAATGAATCGCGACTAATTTCTTCATGAGTTCGAGACGATCCATTTTCATTTTACTTTCTAATTTCAAGTTTACTTTTTCATATTCTTCCGGGCTTCCCAAGCCATAAATACAAGAAACTGACGCTACGATAATAACGTCAGAACGTGTGAGAAGTGATTGGGTCGTAGCATGACGAAGACGATCAATCTCCTTATTGATCTGAGCATCTTTTTCTATATATGTATCAGTTGTCGGCATATATGCTTCGGGCTGATAGTAGTCGTAATATGAGACAAAATAGTGCACTGCCGCATCGGGGAAAAATTCTCTAAATTCTTGAGCGAGCTGAGCGGCAAGAGTTTTGTTGTGGGCAATTACCAAAGTAGGTTTATTCCACTCAGCAATTACATTTGCCACCGTAAAAGTCTTACCCGTACCAGTGGCACCAAGTAATGTTTGCTTTCGCATCCCTTTCTCTAGTCCTTGTAATAACTCAGAAATTGCCTTCGGCTGATCGCCAGCTGGCTGGTAATTACTCTTTAATTTAAAAATTTTACTTGGCATATATATTAACCCCCTAAATGAATTCCTCCTCCCCTGATAAGGGGAGGTCGGGAGGGGTTTAATTCTTAATACAAACCCCCTAAATCCCCCTTATCAGGGGGACTTTAAATACTCCCTAATTTCAGGCACTTTTCTCTTAAAATTATTTGATTATTAAAATCAGATATAACTTTATCAATATTGTTTAATATATCATCATTATTATATCTAATTACCTTTATACCATATTTGTAGAGAAGAATCTCTGACCTTTCTTTATCTCTATTTTTTAATTTTTTATGAATTCCTCCATCAATTTCTACTATTAATAAAAGTTTGGCACAATAAAAATCTGCTATAAATTCTCCAAGAGGTTTTTGTTGAGTAAATTTATATTTGGTTATTTCTTTATTTTTCAAAATTTCATTCCAAAAAATAATTTCAGCTTCTGTCCTATCTTTTCTTAACTCTCTAGCCCGAGATATAAGTTTTTTGTTATATAAAATGAAATTCATGCTTAGAAAATTACTTTCCCCAATCTTTAATATCAGGATGAAAATCTACTTGATACGATGGAATTCCTAAAGAAAGACCATACTCTTTTGCTTTATTGTATTCTTCTAAACTAGTTCTGTTTACATAAAAAATCTTATCTCCAAAAATAATATAATGATGGGTTTTATTCTTATAATCAGCGTACCAATTGTGTTGTCTATCTAAAGAAAGACTAATTTCTTTTGCTATTTTTTCAGCTTCATTTTCAGGAATTAAAACAGTGCGTAATGTCCATTGTTTAACCCAAGGAGTTTTGTGTTTTTCCATGACAACACTAATTTTGGTCTCTAAAACTTGCACTTTTTTAAGCACTCTTTTATTTTCTAAACTTTCTTCAATTATTACTCCCCTATAGTCTTCCATATTTATATTATAACATATTCGCATTTCCTCCTCCCCTGATAAGGGGAGGTCGGGAGGGGTTTGAATTTTAACAAACCCACTAAATCCCCCTTATCAGGGGGATTTTGAATAACCCTTTATTTTAAATACTTGGTTAAAAATTCTTTTTTAAATTCTTGAAATCTTTCATCTATGATTGCCTGACGCATATCTTGGACAAGTTTATTTATGAAGTAGACATTGTGTATCGAGGCAAGTGTTGCTCCCAGCATTTCTTTTGCTCGAAACAAATGAGAAAGATATGCTCTGGTGTAGCTCTTGCAAGTATAACATTGACAGCCTTCGTCTACATTATCAAAATCATTTATGAATTCCGCGTTGAGAATATTTATTTTGCCGTTTTCTGTATACAAACTACCATTGCGGGCAATACGTGTCGGAGCTACACAATCAAACAAATCTACTCCATTTTCTACACCCATAAATAAATCTTCAGGTTCACCAATACCGAGTAAATGTCTTGGTTTCTCTTCTGGAAGAATTTCATTTACCCATTTGACTGCATCCGACATATCTTCCTTTGCAAAAGAACCACCGATTCCAAAACCGTCGAACTCCATAGCACCAATTATTTCAGCCGATTTTTTACGTAAAACTTCCGATCTACCGCCCTGAACAATGCCAAATAGAGCTTGGGGTAAACCCCTTAAATCCCCCTTATCATGGGGACTTTGAATTCCTTCTCCTTTGATAAAGGGAGGTCTAGAGGGGTTTGTTTTCTCCCTCTCCAATTCAATATGTTTTTCCAAACTTCTCTTTGCCCAAGCGTGAGTGCGTGACAATGCTTCTTCTTGATATCGATTATTTTCTGTTGGTGAAGTACATTCATCAAAAGCAAAAATAATATCGGCTCCTAAATTGTGCTGGATCTCGATCGATTTCTCTGGAGTAATGTAGTGCAGTGACCCATTGATGTGTGAACGAAAAGAAACGCCATCATTCCCGACTGTTGCTAGTCGTGGAACTCCGTCTTCTACGCTTGAACGTTCTGGGATAAGTAGTGATGGGTCTGTTATAGATACAACTTTTGAAATCTCTTTTCCGTATGCAACTCCAAGTGAAAAAACTTGGAACCCGCCAGAATCAGTCATCATCGGGCCGTTCCAATTCATAAATTTATGCAACCCCCCAACTTCACGAATAAGTTCATCGCCAGGTTGTAAATACAAATGATAAGTATTCGCAAGAGTTATCTGAACTTTGTCCTCAATCAATTGTTCAGGTGTCAAACTTTTCACCGTTCCCTTTGTCCCCACAACAACAAAAGACGGAGTCAGAATTGTTCCGTGTAAAGTTTGTAGTGAGCCGGCGCGCCCAAGCGCGCCGGCTATTTTCTTTTCTATTTTAAAATTTATAGCACTCATTATTAATTTTTCTTTATTTCTACCCACTTGAGATTTTGAACATTTATCGGTGAACTCAATAGAACTTTTTTAAATGGATCTGATGGTTTTGAAATAATTTCATCGATAGTTGCAAGAACTTCCGAGGTACTGCCGGGCAAATATATTATTGTTCCTTTCTCTGCTATTAATTCTATCGGAATAATCATTTCGAAATTACCACCTCCGCGACCAGTCAGTAGAACACCGGCATTTGAATTATTTATAAACCCTTCAGTTTTCTGTCCTGGATTTGTAAACAATGTTACGAGTGACGAATTCACATAAACTTTATTGATATTCCCGATTGGCACATTGCCGTCAGCATATACTTTGTCATTTTCCCTAACACCATTATTACTTCCTATATCAATGATTATAGTATCGTACGGGGAACGATTTGGTTTGGTAAGAATATTACCGAGGATAAATTCATTCTTTGTTGGGATACGCCCGAGTAATTCTTTTAACTGATTATTTTCATCTTTTAATATTTGATAATCTGTCATCGTCGCTCTCAAACTAGAAATTTCATCTATCAGATTATGATTCTCATTTGAAATAGATGCCTTTGTTCTCACTAAGTAATTAATATTATATAAACCATTTGATATAGACCTTTCGGCTTTCCACACAGGCCTACTTACAAAATGAAATATTTTACCAGTCCAAGTCAAAATTCCTAAAATAACTAAAATAAAAAAAATACCAAAACCAATTACGTTTCGAATAATTTTTTTTCTTTGTGCTATTTGTTTTTTATCTAGGAACTGATGTATCATCTGTATTCAATAAAACTTCTTTATAAGAATCGAAATCATCGAGTATAACTCCCGCTCCACGAGCAACTGCAGTAAGTGGATCTTCAGCAACATATACTGGTATTTTAATGGTATTTTGTATCATGGCATCCAAACCCCGAAGTAATGCTCCACCCCCTGAAAGAACTAACCCTCGGTGAATCACATCAGAAAGGAGTTCTGGGGGGGTAGTTTCTAATACTTCTTTGATCCCATCTACAAGACCTAGAATCGATGGCATTATCGCTTCACGAATATCAGAATCAGTTACGATCACTTGTCTTGGAAGCCCAGTGACAAGATCACGACCTCTTACTTCTGCTTCCATTGGACTCCCTTCTGAAACTGTTCCAATCGCAATTTTAATATTTTCAGCAGTTCTTTCACCAATAAGAAGTTTGAATTCATCTTTCATATAATTCACAATATTGGTATTGAGCAAATCTCCAGCAATTTTTAAATTCTTTGAACACACTACTCCAGAAAGTGATATCACCGCGACATCTGTCGTCCCTCCGCCGATGTCCACGATCACAGAGCCAACTGCATCTTTTACTGGCAAACGTATCCCGATTGCAGCAGACATTGGTTCTTCAATAATATAAACTTCACGGGCACCTGCTGAACGAGCAGCATCTTCTACCGCTCTGATCTCAACGTTTGTAATGCCTGTTGGCACTCCGACGATAACACGAGGTCGAATAAATTTCTTTGATATTTTTTCTGTTTTATTAATCAGATAAGTGAGCATTTCTTCTGTAACTTCGAAGTCAGAAATGACACCATCGACAATAGGACGAACAGCACGGATATGCCCTGGTGTACGCCCGAGCATTTGTTTTGCCTCTGCACCAACAGCAATAATCTGACCAGTTTTTTGATTTACAACTACAACAGATGGTTCATTAATGACTATACCGTGCCCCTTCAAATAGACCAGCGTATTGGCGGTTCCTAGATCAATACCGATATCATTAGAAAACATTTTGTAGATCTTTTTAAACACAGTAATTATGCGCTAGGTGTTAGTAATTCTAATAATTCATCACTTTTAATATTTTTGCCTTTTTCTTCAGTTCTCTTTTTTATTTCAAATCCACCATCAGCCATGCTTCGTTTCGAGATAACGACACGATAAGGGATACCAATAAGATCAGCGTCAGCAAATTTCTCTCCGGCACTCACATCTGTGCGATCATCATAAAGTACTTCTATCCCTTTTGCTGATAAATCTTCATAAAGATTATCTGCTTCTTTTTTTACATTTTCTTCATTACCAAGAAGAAGCAAATGAACCCGAAATGGGGCAACCGTTTCTGGCCAAATAATTCCTTTATCATCAGCTAAAACCTCAACAATTGTACCCATCAAACGCCCAAGTCCGATACCATAACAACCCATTATAACTAATTTATCTTCTCCATTTTCATCTTTATAGGTCAGATCAAATGGAGCTGAATATTTTGTCCCGAGTGAAAAGATATTTCCAACTTCTATAGCTTTCTTTTCAACTAAATTACTTTTATCTAATTTAAGATTTTCAATTACTTCATCAGTATAAACTTCTTTATTAATAGCGATATTCTTATCTTCATCTATGTAAATTAGATCTTCACCTGCACCTGTTAATGTCTGGAATTCGTGTGAAAATTTCGCAAAAGTTCCACCGGAAGCAAAAGTTAAATATGTTAGATGCCCAACTCCAACTCTACTAAAAATATTTTTATAGGCTTGTTTTGCTTTTTCATAAAACACACTGTGTTCTTCTTCATTCTTTGAAAAAGAGTAGAGAGCTTTCCAATAAAATTCCCTTCCTCTTAAAATACCCGACTTGCTTCGTGCTTCATTTCTAAATATATCTTTGAAATCGTAAGAATAAATCGGTAAATCTTTATATGAATTTATATATTGCTTTAGAATATTGGCATGAGCTTCTTCGTTTGTCCAAGATAATCCAACATCTCCTCCATTTTTCAATTTTGTTTTGAACCAATTGTCCACCACCTCATCACTCCATCTTCCAGACTTTTCCCAAATTTCTTTATTTTGAAGTATAGAAGTTTTCATCTCTTGTCCACCGATTGCATCCATTTCTTCTCTTATAATATTTTCAATTTTTTTGATAACTCTAAGTCCAAGTGGTAAATACGAATAGACTCCAGCCATTTCCTTATTTATAAATCCAGCCTTTATTAACAGCTCCGCATTAAGCGAAACCTCGTCAGCTGGGCTTTCTTTTTTGGTTTTAGTAAACAAATGTGATTGTCTCATATATACCACCCATATTACCTTAAAAACAGGTTCCGGTCAAAAAAACAAACTGCTAGGTCTTGCCTAGCAACTTTTATTGTATATAATATTAATTATGTCTCTCAGAAAAGTAAATTTGGTTAACGGCGGATATTATCATATATATAATCGTGGTAATAGTAAACAAAGGATATTCCATGATAATGAAGACTATTTTCGTTTTATGAGTTTATTATATGCTTGTAACACAGAAAATAATTTTAGAGTATTTACTCTTTCAAAAGAAGAAACCCCTTATGACTTTGAGAGGGGTAAACAAATTGTATCCATTGGAGCATATTGTATAATGCCGAACCATTTTCATATAATTATTAATCAATTAGAAGAGAAAGGTATTAGTAAATTTATGCAAAAAGTTACTACTGCTTATGTCATGTACTACAATAAAAAATATAACAGGACGGGTAGTTTATTTGAAAGTAAATTTAAATCTGAAAATGCTAATAACGATAAATATTTAAAATATCTTTTTTCTTATGTTCACTTGAATCCAGTAAAGCTGGTACAAAAAGATTGGAAAGAAAATGGAGTTAAAAACAAAAAGGAAATTTTAAATTTTCTAAACAATTATGAGTATTCAAGTTATTTAGATTATATAAAATTTGAGAGAGTTCAAAATGGAATATTAAATACTGAGTACTTCCCAAATTATTTACCAGACAAACAATCATTCATAAAAGAAATCTTTGAATGGTTAAATTATAAAAATGATAATTAGAAAACTGCTAGGTCTTGCCTAGCAGTTTTTATACCTTTCGGTCAAAAAACAGTGGAGTATTTTCCAATCCCTAATTTACACCCAAATCATATCATATTTTACTAATCTCCTTAAATAATTTTGTCCTCATTTCGTGTACTTTTTCCGCTTCCTCAAAATGAGTTTTCGACCTCGATATTTTTTCTAATGATTCT
>JANYAX010000016.1 GCA_025361085.1 Candidatus Nomurabacteria bacterium
ATAATATATTTTGAGACACTCACCGATGCTTCAACCCCATTCACATAATATATCCAATACTTTCCTGGCGACTCGATGATTCCGTTTATCTCTGTGATAAATATTCCCATGCTTGGGTATTCTTTATATTTAAAAGTAAAATTATTTTCTTCGGCTGTTTGTAATTTTTTCATTACATCGTACACAGTGTCTTTATCTTGTATCGATACTTTGTAAATTTCATCCAAAACAATTAGCGAAGTGTATTTACTCTCAGATAGTGGCAAGGCCACTATCTGGGGCAAAGTCGACACCTCTACCTTCGTTTCTTGAAGTGGAGGTGGGTTAGTTTTTGAAGAATTTAAAAATAAAAAAACAAATACAAAAATGACGATGAGCGATGAAACTATAATTATTTTCTTTTGATTTTTGTGCATAAATTAATATAAATAAAAAACTTCCGCGGGTGCAGAAGTTTTTTAAATACAAATGAAGTATTCTCCTGCTCGGGACAAACATTACTATGTTAAGATCGGACTTGTTCCCTCGATGATACCAGGGGGAGATTACCGTTGCGGCACAGTGGAGGAATCTAACCTCACTTCCAAACATAATAAATATTTTATTGTTAATAAACTAAACTCTCGCTTCACCTAAAACTGTAACTTTCGAAACTACCGTGCTTTCTTTTGCCATCCATTTTTCTATCACTGGTGAAAGTACTATAGCAAAAGAAACATTGCCAAGCAAATGAAGAAGTGTGAAAGGAATTTGCCCAACTAAAGAAACTAAGAATGTTTGATGGAAAAATAGTGGCCCAATAGTAAGACCAGTCAGTGCGTCGTAAACTATTGTGGCGATTATTGCATAAGATGCATAGCTCTTCCAGCCGGAACGATTTTTAAAGTAAAGATAAGCACCAAGTCCAACAAGCCCATACAAGAGAGCAGTAACTAACGTCCAGATGCCCCACCCTGAAGTGATTGCATCATAGATGGCAATACTTAAAACTCCGAAGGCGAAAGACGCCACAGCCCCAAAACGCTTCCCCATCGGCATTTGAACTGCCATTACAGGTTCTAGATTGGGTGCTCTGAAAGGTATTAACCTAATGATTAATACCATCAAAAATGCTATCGTGTATTTAATCCATTTTTTCATAATAATTAAAATGTTAAAGTTAAAATAGTTTCTGAAGAGGGGCTTTGGAGCTCGACGGAGCGAGAACTAAGCAAATTTTTAGCAAAAAATTTGCTTACCCTCTGAAGAAAGCTATTTTGATGTAAATATTTTTACACTATATCACAAACACCAGAAACGCAAGCGAGTTCTCTCTTTACTTCTGTCTCATCAACTTTTTCGTAAGTAATAATTTTTGAGTAATCAATAACTGGGAATTTTTTCATCAATGCTTCGTATTGCTCTTTTGTAATTTCTTCATAAGGAGCGAGTTGATAGACGTGATTTGATCTTGGTAAGAATGATAAACCCCCGACAATATCCCAATTCTCATAAACCCAGTGAGCAACCTTGATCCATTCATTTTCGCCTACAGAAATAGTTACTGATGGATTGTGTTCTGTGTAATTTTCTTTTACTAACTTCCAGTGTTCGAGTTGTTCGATTGCTGAAACATCATCTTTAAATATTGACCCCTCTGGTGACTTCATTGGGAATTCAAGAACATAAGTATTGGCATCATCCATCGACTGCCCAACTTCTGGGTGGTAAGGAACGCCTTGATCTTTCAACATTTTGAATAATGAATCAGTTGTAGAAATACGGATGCGTTGAATATAGTAAGGTGCGTGTCTTGGGTGCATACCAGAACCAGTGTCAAATGTTTTTGAAACTGTTCCTGATGGTTTTACGCATGTGATTGCATTTGAAGGTGTAATTCCGAAACGTTTTGCATAAGTTTTATTTACTTTTATTGATTCGTTCTTTAAAACCTTCAAAACGTCAGCATCGCGAACTATCTTGTTATCCCACTGGCCTGTAAGTGACACTCCGAGTAATCTTTCATCTTCACAATTTTTTGTCCAAGCTTTTGAGAGATATGGGAAGTGCGTCAAAGTAGATTGATATGTCCCGAGGATTGTTGCCACTCGAACTTTTTCTAACAAACTTTCTTTCGTATCATCTTCGCGACAAATAACTTCGGTTAAATTACAGAATTGTTTTGATCTCAAAATTATTTCTCCGCATGGGTTCGTTCCAAGAATTCCGATAATATTTTCCCCCTGTGCATCGAAATACCCCTCTTGCTTCAAGTAATCGAGTCGGCGTTTTGGCAAAGTTTGTGCAAGTGAACCACGATTGAATATTCCTCTCTCCCCCGATCCTGACTTCATAAGTGAAATCCATTCATCGAGAAATACTGTAGCCGATGGCTTTTGCATATAGACTGCTGAGTTATTAGCTAGTGATCTGTGAGGATCTGTAAGGTAAAATTGGCCTTTTTTAGAATCGCGGATATCGTTATCATCCAAATCGGATAGTGAAATCATGGCACTTCGGCGAACTCCGCCAGAAACTACGCAATCCCCGACCATACATATAATATCGTGAACATCTAGATTCGATAAACGGCGTCCTTGTTTTGTCAAAATCTTTTTGCGAGTAAAGGTAATGAGTCTGCGTAGTGGGTCAGGACCTGAACTCTTCCCTCCCATGGTCATTAAGCGTGCACCAGCGGGGCGAAGTTTCGAAAAATCAAAATCAATATCTTTTCCATCAGCCCAAGTGCGCATACCGAGAGAAAATGCATCTGCCCACCCTTCTTTACTATCATCTATCACATGCGTTGCGAGTTTTTGCCCTGTTTGAACTTTTATTTGTGGAAGCTTCTGAACATTTTCACTTTCGACTGACCAACCTGCTCCTGTACCACACATAGAGATGTACATTATCTCGGCAATGTCTTGAAAACTTTCTGGTGCAATGAAAGAACAATTATATGCGCAAACATTTGTGACTTCGGCAGCACGTCCTGCGAATTGCAACAATCTCATCGAGGGCATCGATTTGTTTCTCAAAATGTAATCACGAACTTCATCATACTCAGAAGTTTTTAATTTGGCACCGAGATTTTTTTTCATGAACGCCATGTAGCGATCAACTGTCTCGATCCAAGTCTCGCGTCTTCCCTCTTCTTTGATCCACTTCGAATAACTTCGGTAGTAAACAAATTCACCGAGAGATGTCCTAAAATATTTTTTACTTTCATCAGCTAACTTTTTTAAATGAGGTGGAACGGTAATACTGTGAGAACGCAAACGTGCTCGTTCTTCGCGATAAAGGATGTAGTGTTTGGAAGTTTTCACATAATCAGAAAGCATTAACTCTTGCTCGACGGTGTCTTGAATTCCTTCAACTGTTGGAATAAAATTCTTGTGTTTCTTGGCTATTTTTACAAATTCTATCATCACAGTATTGGCCACAAATTCCGCCTCTTTAAGAGAACCTTCTCCACTTGAAAGCATAGCTTTATTAATAGCATTCGTTACCTTATCGATATCAAAAGGAACAATCGTTCCATCTCTTTTTTGGACGCTTTTAATAAAAATATTCTTATTCACTTTTTTTACTTCTACAACAGGAGAACTTTTTGCGACGACCTTCTTAACATTTTTTTTCACACTGGACACCTTCTTTTTGGAAGACATATTTTAAAAAAATTAACTGATAATTGAGCCCTTTTGATTTTGGATTTACATTATACTCTCATCCGAAGTTCATCCGCAAGAGGAAATCGGAGACAAAACCATACTATGAAAAAAAGCTGGGGTGTCGTCAAATTTTTTTACAAACATGAAAATTTTTATAGTTTAAACCCTACTTTTAAAGGGCATTTTCAGTTAAAATAATGGCGGTATTTTAGAAATCAAATTGCCTCCGAAAATTACAATTTTCGGAGGCAATTTGCCAAAGTTTTTATTTTTTGTACCTAATAATTTCTATTCACCTCGCCCCCTTCCCCTCTCCTTAATAAGGAGAGGGGCAAGACCTGCCTATGTAGGTCTGGGGTGAGGTTTAATACACTTCTTTTTGGTAACACGATTCACAATAAATAACCTCGGGTTGATTTGGGTTATATGTGGTTTTAAATACATTACTACACCCTTTATTCATGCAAGAACGGGTAAATAGTTTAAACAAGTTTCTGTACTCAAGCCTTTGATGGTGTCTGCAATTGGGGCAATACCTTGGCAATGAAAGATTTTTTTGTCTGTAAAACCTTAATTCTTCAGGAATTATACGATACGCAGTTGCACATAAATATTCTTGTTTACCATTATTAGGGCAACCAATAATTTCATTTAAAATAGAATCACTCACCTCTTTTATATCATTAGGCAAATCATTAGATCTCATAGTTATATTGTAATTCTTTTCTTCTTTTTCTTTCCAGGGATATCCTTTTTTTATTGCTTCTTCTTTAGATATTGGGAAATATTCATTGGCATTAGTTTCATTATATCCGAACGGCGACATTTCATATGGGAAAAATTCTCCATACTTGTAAACATTCCCCTTCTTATCTACGTATGGCATATCATCCATATGTTTTTTAATTTTCCCCACCATTTCAAAATATTCTTTTTTCTCATATTGCTTGTTGAATATACAATATTGCGCATTAGTGAGTCCAAAACAAGCAAAACAATTCGAACAGTTTTTACACATGAAAGAATACTCGCATTCTTTTGAACCAAGACATATATAAGTAAAGTATTCTTTAAATGTTACAAAACTAGCCGCGACTGATTCGTATATTAGCTCTCCAGATGCAAGACCTTGAACGTCATAACAGTCTTTAGTATTTGTCAGGACGCGATAACCATATTTAATATTTTCTGAATTTTGCACTACGAAAGAATTAAATACATCTTTTGAATTCCCAATGTAATCACCAACAGCATTATGAGAATTATAAATCTGAGCATAACGATGAATCGTTTTATTTTTTATGGTATCGTCTAAATATTTTTTTGATTCACTAAATCCTGAATGTGTGTTAAGGGTAAGGTTTAGAAATTCTTTTTCGTATTCTTCTTTTGTTAATTGTTTGTTCTTTAATACATATTGTTTATTCCTCAAATTGGATGACAAACAACAATTTTGACAATTAATACAGTCATAAACAAAAAATGAATCAATGCATTTCTGTGACTGAATAGCATAATGACAATTATAATTGTTGTCACAATCAATATTATAGGAACAGTTTTCTACTTTTTGAACTGAATAGCAATCAATATTATTTTTTGATTTATCAATATTTTCAGAATACATTATATCTTCGCAAGTAATAACTGAATATGATAAATAGCAATCTTTATCGTCGGCAGCATAATTAGTAAAGTCAGACCGCACAATGGTCCCTGTGTGATACACATATAAAATCGGAGCTATTTTTAATAACTCACCAATTTGGACAAAGAAATTCCTTGAAAAATCATAGTCTTTACCTAATACAAATGGATCTCTCTTGTCGCTTGTCCAACAGTCCATACAATACGGGTTCTGAATCTTTTCTGGTGAATACATCGAAATAATACTTTTCCCACAAGACCCGCAGGAACGCTTAAAAAGTGATCGGCAATTCCTCCATATCATTCTGCGCACCATTCTGCATTCCGGACAAAAAGTTGGCGGTGGAACTTTGATTTTCTCGTAGAACGAAAAATCATTAGATTCGATAGTGAAATCCTTTTTACAATTCTGACAATTTTTTATCTCTGATTGGTATTGCATAAATTTGTGGTTGTGATATAATACAGGGGTAAATGGCTTCGGCCTCCGAGAAAACCCCGAAAGGGGTTTTCGTCTTTTAGGGCATATAATTACGTATATTATTAATGATATTTTTGAAATCAGATTTTTTTATCATGCCTATTTTTCTTGAAAGTCGCTTTCTGTCTAAAAGTCTTATTTGGGACAAGATACCAGAATATTCCCTATTATTTAATTCATATTTAAAATAATAAATATTATCTTTGCTTGAGCTGGTCAAAGGAATTGATAAAAATATATCATTATTAAATTTTTTAATTATAAGTATTGGTCTTTCAAATAATTCATTTTTACCATCTTCTTCGTACCCGATATTTTTCCCAATTGAGCAATACCAAACTTCTCTTTCGTGAAAGAAAATATTAGATTCTCCTTTTGATAATGATTTCTTTAGATTATTCCAATCATTATAATCTTCATCCATATAATATTATCATATCCCTTTTCCCCTTACGTTACAACCATATATATATTATAATGGGCAAATGGGAATTGGAACGATTGTAATCACAGTTTTGGGCCTTTGTCTGTTTGAGATAATCTCAAGTATAGATAATGCCGTCATAAACGCCGAAGTATTAGGGACGATGAGCAAGCGCGCTCGTAAATGGTTCTTACTTTGGGGTTTTCTTTTTGCCGTTTTCGTTATACGCGGGCTTTTACCTTGGATCATAATCTGGGCAACGATGCCTTCTCTCGGACCAATTGGGTCATTCACTGCGGCTTTCTCAAATGACCCTAGCGTGCACAGCGCGATTGAGGCAGCTTCCCCTATTTTACTTTTAGGTGGAGGAGTCTTTTTGATATTTCTATTCTTTCATTGGCTATTCCTTGAAACAAAAAATTTCGGTCTCCGTCATGAAAAATTTTTCCAAAATCACGGCGTATGGTTTTTCGCAATCGTTTCAATAATCCTTGCTCTCATCGTCTGGTTCTCCCTAAAAATAAATCCGATGCTCGCCTTTTCGGCCGTCATCGGTTCAACTGCATTTTTCATAACTCACGGGTTCAAAGAAAATGCTGAACGTAGCGAGCAAAAATTACTCTCAGGTGAAAATAAGATGAGCGACTTGAGTAAAATTCTTTATCTTGAAATCATCGATGCAACCTTTTCGATAGACGGAGTACTCGGAGCTTTCGCATTCACCTTGTCAGTGCCTCTCATAATACTCGGTAACGGGCTTGGCGCATTTGTCCTTCGAAAACTTACAGTCAGTAACATCGATAGAATTAAAAAATATATTTATCTGAAAAATGGAGCGATGTATTCAATCTTTGTACTTGGATTAGTAATGCTTTTTGATTCTTTCGGAGTTGAAATACCTTATTATGTATCACCGCTTATAACGTTTATAATTATAGGTTTCTTTATTATCAAATCAGTTAAACATAATAGATCATGAATATACGTTTTTTAATTATTGCAATCGTTTTATTTTTTATCATATTAGTTAGTGAATACCTAGCATACGCATCTCTTCATCACGCAGAGATCATCAACTCAAAGAACCTTGAGGTTATTCTCATGATTATTGGTATTGTTTTGCCAATAATTTTTATCAGTTCAATGATATATGGTTATAAACATTACTCTTTATTTAATTCATGGCTCAATACAATAAGTTCTGTATGGCTCGGCCTTGTTCTATATATTTTCATTGCTTCTTTGTTGGTGTTTGTACTAATAATGTTGAATTATTATTTTGACTTACAAATACCAATCAATATCATTTCAGGAATACTTATTGTTTTTGTTGTACTTTTCACCGCGTACGGAGTAACAAATTCTATGAATATAAAGATTATGAAATGGGATATAAACTCAGAAAAATTAGCAAAAGATTGGAGTGGTAAAAAAATCGTGATGATTTCAGATATTCACCTTGGCTTGGTAAAAAGACAATTATATTTGAAGAAAATAGTTTCAATAATAAAGAAAGAAAATCCAGACGTCGTGTTTATAGCAGGCGATTTAATCGATGGTCCAATTTTTCCATACAAAGAGTGGCTTAAAGAATTTTCGTATATAAATCCCCCACTTGGGATTTTGTACGTTGAAGGCAACCATGAACAATACAGCCAAGAATACGAGAAGTTCAAATCTGAAATTCCAGAATCAATAACCAATCTAACAAACAAAAGAATCATTGTGAACAACACTCAAATAATCGGAATTGATTACACTGAAGAACAATCAAAAGAAGAGACCACTCAAAAATTAAATGGGACAGGGTACGATAAAAATATCCCGAGTATCGTACTTATGCACGACCCCAAAAATGTCGACGCTCTTTCTCAAGATGGAGTTTCTCTGGTTATTTCTGGTCACACTCACGAAGGTCAACTTTTCCCATTTAACTATTTGATTCCTCTTATATATGGTAAATATTCTCACGGTGTTACATATACAAACAAAACTGCATCTGTCACAAGCTCTGGAGTTGGGACAGCTTTGATACCAATGCGAATCGGAACCAAGCCAGAAATATTGGTTCTAAATATAAAATAAAAAAATCACCCCGAGAAAGTTAACCTTCTCGGGGTGATTTTAATTTACTTTATCTTCCTTATTGAACCCCCCAGCTTGCAAACTCCACAGTTTTCTATAGACACCTTCATTTTTATTTATCAATTTTTCGTGGGTATCATCTTCAATAATTTTCCCGTTTTCAATAACAATTATTCGATCCATAGCTCTTATAGTTGAAAGTCTGTGAGCAATCACTATAGTTGTTTTATCTTTGATCAAATTATGCAATGCATCTTGAATAAGCATTTCTGATTCTGAATCAAGAGCCGATGTCGCTTCATCGAGAACAAGTATCGGCGCATTCTTCAAAATCGCACGAGCAATAGCAACACGTTGGCGTTCTCCCCCTGAAAGTTTGATTCCTCTCTCTCCAACCTTGGTCTCATAACCCAAAGGAAGTTTATTTATAAAATCATCACAGTGAGCCAAGTGAGAAGCATTTAATACTTCTTCATCAGTCGCATTTCTTTTACCATAACGAATGTTTTCCATAAGAGTTCTATGAAATAGAGACGTATCTTGGGGAACAAAAGCTATTTGCTCTCTCAAATTTTTTTGCGAAATTCCATTTATATTTACTCCATCTATAATTATTTCTCCTGAAGTTAAATTGAATAATCTCATCAATAACTTTACAAATGTCGTTTTCCCTGAACCAGAAGTCCCAACAATAGCAACTTTTTGTTTAGCAGGAATTTTTAATGAGAAATTATCGAAAACTTTTGTGTTATTTTTGTCATAGATATAAGTAACATTATTGAAGCAAATTTCTCCTTTTATATTCTCTAATTTATTAGCGTCTTGATCGACTATTTCATAAGTGGTATCTAGCACTTGAGCCATTTCGGCAGCATCAGCAAACCCATCGTAAAATGCACGAATAATGGAATGAAAACTCCATAAACTCATAGTCAAACTAGATAAGTATCCTTGAATCAAGATCATAACTGGTACGCCGATTAGACCAATTTTCCAATCTCCAATAGCAAACCAGAAAATTATAAACTGAGCCAGTACCGTGTAAGTACTTTGAATAAAAGATAACCCTCCCCACAAATACCAGTTGATAAGAGTCGCTTTTTTCTGTTTATTTATAATTTCTCCTGTTCGTTCTTCTTCATATCTATGCCCAGTAAAAAGTTGTATCGAGGAGTGATTACCTATCGAATCAGCCAAAGCTCCATGTGTTTTAGTGTCGGCTTCGGCTGCTAAAATATCATACTTTAATTTTAACTTAACGTAGATAAATGCTGTCAAAATAAATACCACACAAAAAACTAAAAACATTAGTGAATATTTTGGAACAAGAGTATATATGGCGATGATGGTTCCTACTGATCTAATAATGAGTGGCAATCCATTATCTATCATCATATCCATCAGTCTTTCAAAAGCTCTGACATATTTATTTATTTTTTGAAGTAGAGAACCACTAAAGTTATCGGCAAAAAATGAATGCGAATGCCCCATCATATAAGAAAATGATTGCTTGCGGAGCCCGGCCATGACATTTGCTTGAAAATATGAATTTATAAAACTTGAACCTCTAGCTATAACTAAACGAATAATACCAAGCACAAGTATAAAAGTAATAACTTTATAGGCCTCTGATGCTAAAGAAAAATTATTCTTATTCAAAATATCCCACAATTTTAAGAATTGGAGTGGTATGTAAATATCTAGAATCCCAGAAATTATATTTGAGGCAAGCAACGTGAAAAAAGAAACTTTAAATTTTCTTACAACCTGCCAAAAATACTTTAAGACAAGATCTTTATGTAAATTTTTATAATCTTTCACCATAAATGAAACAAAGGGCTTTTTACCCTTTGTTTATTATACCACACATGTAGTAAATTTCAAATATTATTTATTTTCCTAGTTTAGAACCACGGACAAGTGCCCCAAGTAAAATAGAAAGCTTCATCGTGGCTACCCCCGTAACTTTGTCAGCTCCTCCATAATATAGATATAATATATCCCCTTTTAAAACCAGCCCACAAGGGAAAACCACATTATTTACAATCCCAACTTTCTCATAATCTTTTTCTGGTTCAAAAATCGCGTCCGACGAACGTGCAATCACAGTAGCAGGGTCTTTCAAGTCTAGCAACAAAACTCCGACTCTATAAGTGTTATGACTTTTTGAAACTCCATGATAAATAAGAAGCCAACCATATTTCGTTTTTATCGGTGGTGCAGAAATTCCAACTTTTGAACTATCCCAAGCATTTGTACGAGGGCCAATAATACGAATACATTTTTTAATTACATTATCACTAAAAGTAAGCGTCTTCAAATAATCTCCACAAATTTCATCTCCGACTCGGTGAACTACGAAGTACCCTTCTTTGAATTTTTCTGGGAAGATACACGCATCTTTATCATCAACACCAGGTGGAGTGATCAGAGACGGCTTTGTCCAATTCCATTTGTGTGCGAGAAAATCTGAAACTTTTATTGAAGAGACCGCGACCCTCGGAGGACCAATACTATCATATGCCGTGTAACAAATATAAAGCTCCTTCCCTATTTGAGTTATCCGCGGATCTTCACATCCCGAGTTGCCATCATTTACTTTTTTCATTTCAAAATCCTCACGAGGAACATATATTGGTTCAGGTAACCTTTCAGAAACACTAAAACCGTCTTTACTCATCGCATACCCAATGAAAGAAGTATTATCATTTGAGAGTGTGCGATACAAAATGTGAAATTTGTTTTTCAAATATATTGCAGCTGGATTGAAAGTGGCTTTTGATTCCCAAGTATTATCTTTGTTGGGAGTTATTATCGGATTTGTATGTCCACGTTTGAAAACCCACTCATGTGCTGTCTCAACATACATACTTGAAATTAAATCTTTCAAACTCACAAAAACTACGCAAGTAGTTGTATCAGCTGCCCCATAATAAATACTTAATTCATCTTTATCGACAAGCGCCCCTGTCGGGAAGATAACATCAGAAACATACCCCGATAATTCATATGATTCTTCAGGGACTAAAATCGGTCCTTTGGTTCTACCTAAAATCTTTGTCGGATCATTATTGTCAAGAAGAAGAGCTTCAATACCGAAAATTCGTTCTAAATTCTCTGGTCCTTTAAAATAATTTTGAATATGGGAATAAATAAGAAGCCAACCATATTTTGTTTTTATTGGTGGTGCACCGACTTCTAAATGATCATATTCACTTCGTTGAAAATTAACAATATGTTCATCGATGTTCTTCTCCCACTCTTCCCAAAAAGATTGATCCCATAATTGCTCAATACTATCGACTTGTGCTATTGATATTTTTGCTGGTGGAACATCGGTATGAACCGAGAAGATGACAGTAATCTTTCCATTTATCCTTTCAGGGAAAAGGGCCATGGCTTTGGCATTGAATGGAGTTACAAGATGACGTTCATCAACCCCTTTTAAATCTTTCGATACTGCAACTGCAACTTTAATATTGTCTTTATTGAAAGGATAGCCTGAGAGAGCAGTATAAAAAATATAATATTTGCCTTCAAAATAAGTTACCCTAGGATCTTCACATCCATGTGCATCCCATGGCTCTTCTGGAACAATGAAAGGCATTCGATCCTCAAAATGAATCCCATCTTTACTTTTCCCGATACCTATAGTCGAAGTTTGCTTTTGTTCTATTATTTTATCTACCGCGGAGATGGCTCGATAAAGCCCATAGATCACCTTCCCTTTCTTTACCGGACACATGTTGAAAGTCGCGAACTCTTCCCAATAACGATTCTTATTCGGAATGAGGATCGGATTGTCTTCTGACCTTTTTATTACATACATACTATTTTATTCAAGATTAATTTTTTTATTTTTTTCTAATTTTACTTCAGTATTCTCTTTCATACTATTTACCAAATCAGAAAGTATAACTGAAGCAACTCCGACATATTTATCTCCTGCTCCATAATAAACAAAAAGTTTACCATTCTTTACAACGGCTCCACTCGCGTAAATAATTCCCGGTTTCCAATCATTTTCATACCATTCATCTGGTTCCAGAATAGGATGTTTTGCTCGATAAAGAACAACACTCGGATCTTTCAAATCAAGAAGCATGGCCCCTAACTTATATCGATTCCCATCATCTTTATCCATCGCATGATACAAAAGAAGCCACCCCTCTTTGGTTTTAATCGGTGGGCAAGCCGCCGAACGAGTACGCTTATGCCAAGCAACAATATGATCAGGCAAGCATTGCGGATCTGGAGCATCTTTTCCACTTGGTGTTTCTGATGTATCTAATTTATTAACATATGAGACTAAAACTTTGTTCGGATCACCAACATCTAGATTATGAAAAATAGCAAACTTACCATTAATCTTTTCAGGGAACAAAACCCAATTCTTTTGCCTATCTCCTTCTTTTGAAAGATAAGAAAAATCTTTCCACAACCATTTTTTATTCAAAAGATCTTTTTCATTAATAGAAATGACCGCAACCCGAAGTGAATTCCAGCCATTAAAGATATTCAGCGTTAGATAAACATAACCATCTATACAAACAGCTCGTGGATCTTCACACCCACCCCAACCACCTCCTGAAGAATACAAAGCTGTATCATAGACAGGTCGAGCTGGAGAAGTATATGGCCAATGTTTTTTAGTCTCTTCTGCACTTCGTATAGAGTATATAGGGTAAGTAAGTCTCTCATCAAAATTAATACCATCATAACTGGAAGCATACCCTATTCGTGATATCCCATCTTCACCAAGAGCTCTATAGAAAAGATGAACCTTCCCTCCTATGGATATTGCCGCTGGGTTGAAGGCGGCTTGTGATTCCCATGGATACAACCTCGGCTCGAGGATTGGATTCCTTGAAGATCTAACTAATTTAGAAATTTCTTTTTTTTCTTTTACAATCTTTTTCTTCTTAGAAAGAATCTTGGCCTTTTTCCTTGCTACTTTTTTAACTTTTATTTTCTTAACGATCTTTTTAGCTGATTTTTTAATTATTTTAATCTTTTTATTCGCGATTCTTTTGCTTTTTGTATACTCAACTTTCCCAACTTTATTTTTGGGTTTAGTTTTCTTAATAATTTTCTTTTTTGGTTTTACATTCTTCTTTATCATTTTTATTTCTAATCTCTAGAGACTAGCGACAAGAACCTAATATTAGACTCTTCCATATTTATCCTCATACCTAATAATATCATTTTCATCAAACTCTCCTAGAGAAATTTCAAGTACTTCCATCCCATCCATACCAGACTTCATTTTGTGTTTGGTGAGAACTGGGACAAATTGTTCACTCCCCTCCTCTACTATGTATTTTTTACTTCCGATTTCAAATATTCCATCTCCTTTTATCACACGCCAAAATTCTTCTCTTTCTTTATGACTTTGTAGACTAAGTTCTTCATTCGGTAAAACTTTTATTATCTTTATTGTTGAGATTTGATTATTCGTAAACCTACGAAAAAGACCCCATGGTCTTTCTTCTTGATAAATATCTAGATTTTCCTTCATTTCTAAATTATAACACAATTATTTTTATAATATAAGTCTACGGTCTCAGATTCCCATATTTCCAGGCCTTATAAGATAAGGTCAAAAAGAAGAAAAAGAGAGCAGTATAAAGATATACTTCTATGTGCGTTTTAGATTGGGCAAAAATCTTCCAAACATTTTTAACCAATGAAATATGGTTAAAAAATATATCCCAACTGTTAAAACGTAAAAACCGTCCAAGATAAACGCCGAAACTTATTAGCAAAATTAAAATTCCCATTATTAAAGAGGCCATTTTATTGGAAAACTTCATTTTTATAATTTGTTCAATATGAAATAGTGAATTAAATCCAAGAATCAACCCAATTGAAGCTGAACTGAAGAGGAGAAGGACATCATAAATTATGGGAATCGTACGGATAGTGCCTAAATGAATAAAGTCGGTAATTATATACATCGCATTAGGGATAAATATTATCCACAATAAAACACCAGCAAAAAACACAAATTTATTAAATTTTTCTTTCTTAGAGAAAGACAACAAAAGAGAACTGATAATGAACGGCACAAAAGCCAAAAAGATGTTCCAGAGAATAAATACGAAGGAAACTTTCCCCCAAAGAATTACTCTCAAAATATTGAGCGCGACAGCAAGAATGAGAAGCGGGAATAATAATTTGGGAATAATAATTTTATAATTATTCATTTTATTTTTTTTGTTTTTTGTTTTTTGTTTTTGCCGAGATGCTTTTTTCTACTAACCAAGAAGAACTCTGAACTTTACCACCATGCCCAACATTAAAAACCATTTCTATCCCCAAATTTTTACATGTTTCAATATCATAATACAGAGAAGAATTTGGATTCTGGGCATCTTCTTCATTTCTATCTCCCCCATTGGCAAAAATATGCGGTTTTATTTTTAATAATTCAACACTTACACTCATATCCTTAGGTCCATTTAGATTTTTACCATGATCACTTATAAATACTTTATCAACCGAAGAAAGAGCTTCAATTATTTCTTTACGTTCATAATCAGGCATGAATACATACTTTCTTTTTTGTCTTTTCCAATTGTCATTATTTATTACCACAATCAATTCATCACCTAATCTCTTCGCTTCATTAAACAATCTCACATGCCCAATATGTACAGGATCAAATCCTCCGCTCACCATCACAATCTTTTTTCCTCCTTTTGGGCGAGTTGTTTGTGAAGTAACTTTTTTCTTTTTTGATTTTTGCTGTTTCATTATTTTTAAATTAATTAATTAAGAAGTGAGGTACAGAAAGCACATTTTTTTGCATCAATTGGTATCTCACTTAGGCACTCGGAACATTTCTTGGTTGTAGGATCTTCTGTCTTTTTGTTTCTCTTTGTGTACTCTACTAGCTTATTCATCGGTATCACAACAAAAAAGTATACAGCAAAAGCAACAATCAAAAATGAAATTAGAGAATTTATAAAATTACCATACATAAAATTACTACCATTGATAGTGAAAGAAAGTCCAGAAAAATCTGGGGATTTAAAAATAGCACTTATAAATGGAGTTAAGATATCTTTTACTAATGAATTCACAACTGTCCCAAAAGATGCCCCGATAACGACACCGATAGCCAGATCGACAGCATTCCCACGTAATATAAATTTTTTGAATCCTTTCATTTTTTAAAATTATTAATTGATAATTATTTCTTTAAATTTTTTATCATTCCCACAGAAATTTTATCTAAATCAAACTCATAATTCCAACCCCAATCTTTTCTTGTTTCATTCATTTACCTATTATATCAGTTCAAATCGCGATAGTCTAAAATAAAAAAGAACAGTTAACACGGTCTTTTTTATAAGGGGTCGTCCTAGCTTTTATCATCTTACCACACTGTACGACCACGAGTATATGGCTGGAATCCGAGAAAAATTAAAGATAATTGCCGACTTGCAAGCCGAGCAAGAAAGCGAGAAAATCACCGCATAGTTCGCCGGATTCTGCCCCATGTACGATTTTCCCCCGCCGGTCCGAGATATGTAACCCTTCGGGGATTATATACTTTTTTTAATTACTCTCTCGATTTTTATCTTACTGATAAATCAAACAACTTATATTAAGTATCTTTTTTTAGCACTTCCTGAACTATTCCTTGGACAGTGTCTCCTTCTTCTGGAACAATTGGTTGATGTTTTGGATTTGTACTTTTTGGTAATAAAATTCTATAACCGTCCTTTTTGTCATAATATTTAATTGTTACATTTTCGCCCCCAAGTAAGGCAATGACACTGTCACCGGTTTCACCTTTTTCTGCAGCACGACAGAGCACAAGATCATCATCATTAATTCCTACTTTATTCATAGAGTCTCCATCGGCTTTAACTATAAAATACTTTACCCCGGATTTAATTTTACTTTTTTCAACTTCAATATATTCTTCAATGTTTTCTTCTCCAAGCAGTGGATTGCCACACGGGGCAGAACCAACTAATGGAATTCTAATCATTTCTATTGTGAAAGGAGAAACTGTTTTCTTTCCATTATAAAATTCCTCAAAATATATTTTTTTAATAACTTCTTTATTTAAGAGTTTCTTGAAATAATTTCTTAGGTTTTCATCAAAAATGTAAACGTAGGTTCCCTTTATCCCCCGAGTCAAAAGAGTTTTATAGATATTAATAACATATCTTTCAAGCTCATTAGGGTCAGTAATACCATTACGGCCATTTATATCAAAATATTTTTCTTTATCTACTCCAAATTTGTTTTTAAGTGGGTCGTAATAAAATTCCGGCCCAATAATAACTCCGACGTAGTTTAAATCATACCCTTGAACAGTATGAATACATCCGACTTCATTAACAGCGTTTGGCGAGTTAACCCAGTCTTGGGTAACTGAATTCCAAATAAGTTTTAATTCACCTATCTCTATGTCATATTTCTTAGTTGATTTCTTTTTTGGGTTTGTGTGCCATGGCCATGCATAACCAGCAACGACACGAGCCAGTTTATGTTTTTCATTTTTTTCTTTTATTTCATTGACCATCACTTCAACATTGTCAAACATTCTAAAATCATAATTAGAAAATTTTGTAATATTTGGAATATTTAAATCAAAAATATCTTCAATAAATTTTATATATTCTTCCCCGGCCTCAACACGCATTTGAGAATTTAATTCGTATTTTTTAGTTTTCAAATTTCTAAAATCTTCAGGCCTAATATCGGCAGGTTTGATACTTTGATTTTCATCGTAAAAGAAAATTTGATGCTTTGACGATTTCATAATCCAGTCAAGCTGTGTACCATCATCACCTAAACCCAAAAATTTATTGATTTTATCAAAAGCTCCATAGCCCATAATCCCCTTGCGTCTTTGTAACCTATGAGATTCATCGACTATTAACAAATCGTAGTTTTGTTTTACGACATCATTTGGACCAATCACCATATTTGATTTTAATCCTTTTATTTTTGAAAAAACCCTACTAATTGTTTTTCTAAGTGAAGCCATTGGCACCACAAGGCCAATATTAATATCTTTTGTTTCTTCTTGCTCTTTTAGATACTTAAAAAGATATGTTGCTAAAATTGTTTTACCTGTACCAGGTTTACCATTTACAATAAAAGTGTTGTATTCATTATTTTTTATATCCTTAAAAATTTGCCGAGCGACAGTAAATTGATCTTCCGTCAAAGACTTATACGGCGAATATTTAAATAGGTCACTGTTTTTTAGATCTTCTAGGGTATTTTTTACTAAACCCATTTGTCGCAAATTCTCCCATGCTATTTCAAATTTTGCCTTATATTTTACTTTGTCATAATAATTATGATTTTTCAATCCACCATTACTATTTTGTAAAATAAACTTTTCATCAGCTGAAATATACTGAATCAACCAAGACTCAATATCAAAAGCAGCGGAAATATTAAACTCTTCGTCTGTAATAATATGAATTTCTTTCAATTTTGATCTCTCAGGATTTTCATAATGTTGTTTACTACGGAAGTAGGCATTTACTGTCTGTCCAATATATACTTCTTGTTTGTCTTCTATAAGATAAACTACTGGCCAATTCCTACCAAATTTATAATTTCTTATTTGATCAAATTTATCTTTATCAAAAGGGAAGGTTTCTATTTTGGACATAAATTATAATTTATTATATTTAGTGTGTTTCCCTTTTGCTTTTGCAATTGGATACTTTTTATTATTCTCAATCATTTTTGAATTTAAGGCTCTTACAAGATCAATATTCAAATCATTAGACATTAGTAAAACCCAATACAAAACATCAGCAAGTTCTTTTGCTATTTCTTTTTTATTTTTCTTTATATGAGCCTCCATTTCTTCTGTGTTTTTCCATTGAAAATGTTCCATAACTTCCACTGCTTCTAAAACTAGAGACATCGCAACATCTTTAGGATTATGAAATTGCTTCCAATCACGTGCATCGCGAAAAGAAATTATTCTTTTTGTTAGTTCGACATAGATTCCTTTTTTATTTTCTTTAGTATTAATATTCATAGTAATTTTAATATTTTATAAAAGTTTATTCCTTGGTATTAAATGGTCGCTTGTTTATCTCTTCAAGGAGTTCAATTGTAATTTTTACTGAAGGATTATTTGTTGAAAGCAGTACCAACCTCTCTCCAAAATGATTAAGCAGAGGAGTTAAAAACTCATCTCCCCATGATGGAGAAAATGTTATAACCCCTTCAAAATCTACTTCAACTATTTCATCTTTTTTTACGATAGCTATCGATGATTGAAACGCCGAAAAGGCTTCCTTGCCTGACTGTCGAGAAATCAATGTTGTTCCAAATTTTTTTAGTTCAATACGCATATATAAATTAATTAATATAATAATAAATTTTTAATACTCAATAATCGCAAAACATCCTCGTGTATTAATTTGTGACCGTGTTATAAAAAGTTCATTATTGTCTTTTTTAAGACGTAACTCTGCATCACCACTTCGAAAAAATAAACTAACCGGATTCAGAGCGACAACTCGTCTGACAAATTTTAAACCGTTACCACGCTCTTCTGGTGCTCTGCCAGAAACAATCTCCGTAAATGCAACTTTTACTGCATCTATGTGAGTTTTAAGTTCTGTACGAACACGACCAAGTGTACTTAAAATACCGAGCCCTCGATCTGCAAGGACTACTTGTCTTTTGGTAACGTCAAAACCAAAAAAAATACCTGGGCTATCTGGCCACTTACCGAGGTTGTGGTCGAAGGAATTATTTCCAATTTCACCCGCAATAGCAATAATAAGAGGCAATATGTTTTCAGAAAGACCAGACCCAATCATTGCATTTTGCATTTTCACAAGTCTTGTTTGAAAAACAGCACTGTTTTCACAATAAAACATTGACGGTAGTTCAAACTCTTCTTTTGTCCAATCAAGTGCAATTTTAATTAAATCGCTCTCAAATAAATCCAAATCACTCTGTTTGTAATATCGATGAACTCCACCTTCTTTTCGTATTGCAACCAATTTGCCATTTTTATCCCAACGACGCAATGTGTCAAGAGAAACGCCTAAAATTTCAGCCGCTTCAGCAATGGTTAATAATTTTTCTTCCATATAGTGTCATCTTATCACAAGATAGCAAACTATGCAACTTCTACCTAAAACTATGCAAAAATATACCAATCTATACATTTATGAGGCAAAACTCCTCAAAATTGGGTTAAAACACATTCCGAGCGAATATTCGGAACCAAATGAATCGGTAAGATTAACGAACGTTGGGGGTGCCTACTGGGATTTGAACCCAGACTGAGAGTTCCACAAACTCTAGTGCTAACCATTACACTATAGGCACCATGGCTATGTTTTCACTTTATATATAAATATAGAGTGATTACACATTTATACCAGAAAAACGCTCATAAATCCAGAGCTTATTTGAAATTCAGATTTTTAGAAAGTTATTTACAAACAACTCCAGTTGGGGGTGTTATCAATTCTTTCGTGGTACCTGTATTGTCTACACAAAAATATGACTTATAAACAGGGGTAGGATTTTGAGTCAAATCATAATTATCAGATATTGGAATTGTAAATGACCAAGTCTTTGTGGTCGAATAACATGAACCAATTCCATTTGTTGTTTTAAAAATATCATTCATCAACATAGAGATAGAACTAACTGCTGCTGTTGATCCTTTGGTATGTCCGACAGGCGAAAATAGCGAACCGGCCGTTGGGTTCATACAACTTCCGCTGATATTGGAATTTTTACCATAAGAACCTTCTGCGTTACGCAAAGCGGTTGCTAGTTGTTTGAAAGAAGAAACAGTATTTTTTATTTTCAATTCTTTGACTCCATTTACAAAGTCGACGGCTGGAATAGATTCTGTTGGGATAGAAATATTGTTCGAGATATTGAAATCATAATACGTAGTTTTCCAATCCAAACTAACTTTATTGTCGCCGATACTCTTGTCTTCAAGCCCAAGAATCTTTGATAATGGAATATTCATAACAACATTATATTGATATATATTATTGTCACCCTTACCAATCCAAACTTCAAATGAATCTATCATCACTGATCCGAGAATTTGGTTTAGCAATTCCTTATCGGCATCTGCAAGATTTAATGAAAAATTATCAGAAATCCTTGTTAGTAACTTTTTCGACAATTGCCTATTTGTACTTATCGAATAATGATATGTGTCGATTCCTTTTATATTTTCTGTTCCCTTTTCAGTTATAACTACTCCATTGATAAATTCATCATATACGCTGAGCGTTTCTTTATTTATATAAGACGGCATTCCACTTGATAGAATTTTATATAAATTTATCTTTTGCAAAACTGACCCTATATACGGAGAAAACAAAGACGGAATCAGATTGAATTGTTGCTCGTTTATTTTTACCAAAGCAGGTTCTGGTGAATCTTGTTTCAATATCTGTTCTAAATTTGGTATTGAAATAAATAAATCTTTACTGTCATTTTTGATATCTGTAGAAATGTAACTCTGAAGTAAAGAACTTGTGATGGTGACAAAGTTGTCAGAGACTAAACCATTTTCATTTTGATTGATGGTTCCAAGTGTATTAACGGTGATTGAATCTTTATCTGTTTGTGATATTTCTTCACTATTAATAAGACCAGAAGAAATGTTGGCAAAAGAAGGCGACGAGATTTTAATATTTGTTTCAGTTTTATACGATTTCAGCGATGATAAAACTTTTGAATTATTTAGCAACAATACTTTCGGATCTTTTTTAACAAAAGGGATATTGATACTTCCAATATTTATTCGCCCGCTTATGAAAGCCCAGATACTACCGGCAACTAAAATAAGTATAATTACCAGAATAGCTATTTTAATTATTTTGCTTCCTTTCTTTTTAATATTTTCTTCTTTCTGTTTGTTGACCGACAACAGATCACTACCATAGGTTGAGATCATTGGTATTTTAGGTAAATCTTTAATTAAAGATTCTTTAGGAACATTTTCTTCCTCTGGAGTAGGAGCGTGTTCTTTCCATATTTCATTATCTTTATTCATTATATAACCAAAAGAATTCAATTCTGGCTTACTTGAAAGCGTTGGAATAAGTTCTTCTTTTATATTTGATTCTTTTGGTTTTACTAGATCTGGCATTTTTGCAAAACTTTTTACCATGGGTGATTGTTCTTTTGGGGTCACTTTTAATACTTTAAATTCACCAGTCTCTTGAGCAACATTTTCTTTTACTAAAATATTTGTGTTAATACCACTTACTTTATCTTCTTCAACAATGGGGATCTTCATTGGAGTCCAAATCTTTGGTGTTTCTCTTTTAACAGATTCTACCTCGATATCTACTTTCTCATCCAATTTGCTCTCAATATTATCGCCAGCGGGAATCTCTGTGTTGAAAACTTCTAAAGAAGTTTCTTCTTTCACCACAGGTGAGACAGAATTTGAAACTTCTATTTTTGGGGCGTCGACTTGTGAAATTTCTTCTTTTACTACCAATGGAGCTTCTGTTTTTATTATTTCGATTTTCTTTACTTCTTTTTGTACTTCTTCATTAATGGGATTTTCTATATGAGGTAATTCTTTCTCAATGTCAACAAAATTCTCTTCTGGAATCGGCTCACGATATTTGTCAGATATACTGGTTACAATCTCTACCTTATTATCTCCTTTTATTTCCTCTTCAATTTCTACAAGAGGATCACCTTTTTTCTCTTCTGTTTCTATGACGGAAAAAGCTTCATCGACATCTTCTCGGTGCCAACCAACTCCAATAAGCTTTGATATAATCAAATCTTTTGAAATATTATTTTCAATTTGTTTTACTATATAAGAAATCAATTCAGAAGTTATCATACTCTTTTATTATACCATTTCAAATTAAAATTGGTAAACAAATAACTTGCGACCAAGCTTATATTTGCTTCTTTTGAGATCAATTTCAGAAATAGGTTCTTTCCCTGAGAATTTAAAAGCAAGAGAAACCAATTTAGTCTCTGGTTTTAACTCCTCTCTAAATTTTGGAAACAAATCATCCATTATATTTGGATATAAATACGTAAAGATATGTGTGGCATTTGATAAATCTTGTTCAAAAAAATCTTTATTAATTATTTCAACTTTATTGCCAGTATTTTTTTTATTTAAAAATGATCCAAATCGTGCCAACAAAATAGGAAAGGCACTATTCTCGACACCAATATATTTCGCCTTTGGGTGGAAGTGAGAAAGATAAAGTAGAACTCTACCATCCCCACACCCAAGATCATAGACGACACTGTCATCTTTTATATCAAGAGCTTTATCAATATCTTTTAAAACAGCATTCGAAGCCGCGACAAAAGGAACTTTATTTTTAATATTCCCTATTGACCAAAGTATGAATAAAATAATAACTACGAGAAAAACAATTAATAAGATAACTTGTACAACATACATTAAAATATAAAGCATAATATTATTATACTACAAAATGCGTTTTTACTACTGGTGTCTCTATTGTACCAAGTTAGAACCTATTTTCAAAATCGGTAATGTTTAGCGTTCCACGTGTGCTAAAGCACCTCTGTGCAGTAGCACAGAGCTTTCTCAAAGAGAAAGTGCGGGAAAACGCTAAACGATACTGGAAGATGAGCCGTTTGGTAAAAATGGACTCGGTTTTCCGAAACTAAATTGCGGGAGAATGATTCGCAAAACCGAGACTTATTCTTTTTAAAATTCGGCGGGATTTGAATTGGGTCTCCGCCCCGCAGGAGGGTGCGGGAGGAATGCGGGGCGGATTCGTTTTTGGATTTTTGATGAGGGCGGATTAAAATTAAAAGGATAAACAAAAAACAAAATCCCTATTTAGGGATTTTGTAAAAGTAAAAGAATAATTAATAAATTATTCTTGATAAGGTTCTATAATTTTTACCACCTTATCATTTTTAACATCCAATATAATGTATTGTTCGTAATCCACTTGTTTATTTGAAAAATCTTTTAACTGACTAAAAGTAATTAGAGATTTTGAACTATCTAAATCACCGTTATTAAGATATTGATTATATTCACCATATACATTAATTAAAACTGAAGGACTAACTTCAAAAGTTCTTATTAACGGATTTGCATTTCTTTTATAACCATTCGGAAAATCATAACAATCTTTTACATTTACACATTCTTTATCTTCAATCATTGCTTTTATTCTTTCTTCTGATGTAGCAAACATTTGAATGTAATCCACATCTATATAATTTTTACCATTTTTTACATAAACTGATTTAAGATATGCAGGTTGATTTACAGCATCGTTATTAGTTGATTCTTTAGGAGTAGAAATTACAGTAAAATAACTATCACTTACATAAGATGCAACATCTTGAAACTGATTATTGATTGTACCAGTAAGAATTGCTTTAATTTTATATTTTTCTCCAGCTATCAAAGAAGTACAAACCTCAACTCCACAAATTTCTTTTGGAATAGTCCAAATATAAGAATTTGAAGATACAGAAAAACTGTCATCATTTCCAGACGGAACAATTTTCATCCATTTATTGTTCTCACCTGTTCCTACAAAAAGAAAAACAATGGCATCTTTAGGTGCTAAATTAGTTTTATATCCAATAGTATATTTTGAACCAATAGCTAATTGTTCAACTTTTTTTAAAGAAGTAACCTCAATTGAAGAATTATTTTCTTCTACTATGTTCTCTTTTTTTGTTTCATTATTCTCAATATTTTTAACATCCTCAACTTTTTCTTTTTCTACATTTTTATTTGTCCCTACATAATATGCACCACCACCTACAATTAAAGCACCAACGATAATAGCGACTAGAAATATTGGTGCAAAACCTTTATTGTATTTCATAAAATTGATAATAATTTAAGTTAAATATGACCTTTAATAATTAATTCAATAACATCATTATTGTAGCATAAATTGACTAAAAAATGAATGCGTGTTCAGTTAACCATATGGGGTGACAAATATGTTAGATTGGGGTGACAAAGGTTAACTAGCTTTTAATACCTTAATTTAATAAGAATCATAACTATGGCAAACAGAAATCAACAACCGGCATATCCGGCTAAAATGAGGA
>JANYAX010000009.1 GCA_025361085.1 Candidatus Nomurabacteria bacterium
TGGAAGAGTTTGAATGAATATTTAATGTGGTACAATTACGAAAGAATACATCTGGGAAAGTATCTTAATGGTATGATTCCGATTGAGAAGTGGCAGAATTATCAATTAAAAGTGTCACCTCTAAAGGTTAACTGAACAGTCCAATTTGTAGATGGAATATTTTATGTAGCAGTCCTCATCATGTCTGTCGTTATTCATGAAGTTGCTCACGGCTATTCTGCTTACCTACTTGGCGACAATACTGCACGCTTAAGTGGGCGTTTAACTCTTAACCCCATCAAGCATTTAGACCCGTTTGGTTCGGTCATTTTGCCTTTGTTGCTTATTATTTCAAATGCTGGCTTTGTTATCGGCTGGGCCCGCCCTGTCCCTTACAACCCGATGAATTTAAGAAAGGGAAGATCAGGGAATATGATCGTGGCGATTTCTGGCATCTTGGCCAATTTGATGATTGCTATTATCTTTGGACTTCTTATGAGGTTTGCTCCGGTTCTAGGAATCAGCAGTGTGGCTTTCTACAAAATATCATCAATCATTGTTTTGACGAACTTGGTTTTGGCACTATTCAATCTTATTCCAATTCCACCGCTCGATGGATCAAAGGTTTTGTTTTCATTTCTTCCTATAAAATACCGCAATATTGAAATGTTTCTTGAGAGGTGGGGAGTATTCTTTCTTCTTTTTTTCATAATTTTCCTTTGGAGTAAAGTCGCTCCTATTATATATATAGCTTTTTCATTGATAACAGGGATATCTTTATAAAAGAATGATATCTGCTTTTTAAAAGACACCGTTTTATTTTGACGGGATAAATGATATAATATAAATATATCTTTATGAATAAAAAAATAAAATTTTTTTGTAAATTATTTGTAATATTAATTTTTTCTATTTCAATTTTTTATTCTGTGGGTGTTAGATCTGCTGGGACTTATAATAAATATGACCTAACTAATGCGGGTGGTAAATATCCGAATGGTTCACTGATTTCACGTGGTGGCATATTTTATGGGCTAACTTATCAAGGAGGAGCAAATAACAGAGGTACTATTTTTTCATATAACCCATCTGCAGGTTCACCTTACACCAAGTTATATGATTTTAGCTTGGCGAGCGGGAGCTACCCATACGGATCTTTAGTGGAATATAATAATAAATTATACGGGTTGACATACAGTGGTGGAGCAAACGATAAAGGAGTCATATTCTCTTATGATCCGTCTTCAAGTGCTTATGCCAAGTTATATGATTTAAGTAATGCGAATGGGAGTAATCCTTTTGGGTCTCTTTCTGTATATAATAATAAATTATATGGAATGACATATAATGGTGGGGCAAGTAGTAAAGGAGTTATATTCTCTTATGATCCTTCGTCAGGGTCTCCATACGCAAAACTTTATGACTTTAATGCAGAAGGTTATGGGCCTCAAGGGCATTTAGTTTTATATAATAATAAATTATATGGTGTCACATATATGGGTGGTATCGAAGATATCGGAGTTATATTCTCTTATGATCCAAGCTCTGGGTCTCCCTACACGAAACTTTACGATTTTAATAGCGCAGATGGTGGGGGGTATCCAAGTGGTTCACTTATTGAATCAGGAGGCGTGTTGTATGGCCTAACATCTTCATGGAGTTTAGTAGATAGTTTTTGCGGTGTGATCTTTTCATACAATGTAGGTTCTTCGACTTATGCAAATTTGCAAAATTTAGATTCGACGAGTGGGTGTAGCCCAAAAGGGTCTCTCGTCGTAAATGGGAATAAACTTTATGGAATGACATCAGATGGGGGAGATGACTGGTCAGGTGCTATATTCTCATATGATCTAACTTCGGGGTCACCATTTACCAAACTCTATGATTTTAATGCTACGGGTGGTAGTTATCCAAGGGGCTCACTGTTGGAGTATAATGGAAAATTTTACGGGATGACTCAATACGGTGGAGCAAATAGTATGGGTGTGGTTTTCGAATATACTTTACCAAACGCAGCCCCAACCGCGTCCGATGTAATTATCACTGGTACACCAAATATCAATCAAGTGCTAACCGGGTCATATATTTATAATGACGCCGAGGGAGATACAGAAAATGGAACAACGTTCAGATGGTTGAGAAATGATGTTGAAATAAGTGGAGAAACTTCATCTACTTATACAACAACTCCTGCTGATGTTGGAACATTTATCAAATTTGAAGTTACTCCAGCTGCAAGTTCAGGAGTGTCTCCGGGTAGTGCTTATGAGAGTGGTGGGACTGAAATAGTTGCAGTTATTCCTATTATTAAAAAACACAATACTGGTTCTTCTGGCTCTTATGTTTCTGTGGCAACACAGTTTAAAGCAGAACAGTTATCTAAACTATCGTTAGATACTACTACTAATACAAATAATGATACCACTGGGGTTAACCTTTTGGTTTCTGGGAAAATAACACCACCTAGTCTAGATATTAAAATTAATCCAGATACACCAGATAATTTAATTGTTCCGGGTGGTGTAAAAACATCAAGTGATCAAATAAACCCAAGCACGATAGAAGAGGGCGCAGATCAGATCGTGACAATAGATGAAAATAAAGAGACAAATCCTGTTACTAGCCCGACAAATGATACAGTTAAGCCCAAAAATAATTTTATTAATTACATTTTAGGTAATTCTATTAAAGGAGATGGTTATTCTTTTATAAAAGATTTATCAAATGATATTTTATACATTATCAATAATACTTTCTCAGGGGTAGCATTATTTGCTGGTGATATATCAAAGAAAACAGCAGTAGCCTTTAATGAACCTGTTGGTAAAATCATTTCCAAGGTTGTATCGACAACTGGAGTAATAACTGGATTATATTTTGGAATTACCAATGTTCTATTTTCAAACCCGCTTACATTATCAGAAATTTTATTTATTCCTCTTCGTTTTTGGACTATTGTGCTGGCAGCACTTGGTATAAAGAAGCGTAATCGTCCATGGGGAACAGTTTATGATTCTGTCACCAAACAGCCTCTTGACCCTGTCTATGTTGTTCTTAAAGATCTAAAAGGTAAGGAAGTTGCAACTTCTATTACTGATTTGGATGGGCGGTATGGATTTTTGGTCCCGCCAGGTAAATATCAAATTAGTGCCAATAAAACTAATTACGCATTTCCTTCTAATAAATTGATGGGGCGTAATAGGGATGAATTATATGATGAATTATATTTTAATGAAGTCATTGAGTTACAAGAAGGGGGAGTCATCTCAAGGAATATACCGATGGACTCACTCAAATTTGATTGGAATGAATTTGCCAAACAAGACCAAAAATTAATGAAATTCTTTTCCAGAAAAGAACTATTTATAGCCAGATTGACGAATTTCTTATTCATAATTGGTTTCCTCATTTCATTAATAGCAGTATCGGTATCTCCTGTTACATATAACTGGATTATCTTTTTGGTCTATATCATAATGTTTTTATTAAATAGAACTATATTAAAACCGAAAGCTCTAGGTTCAATAAAACACAAAGAAATAGATAGCCCATTATCTTTTGCTATTATGCGCATTTTTTCTTCTGTTAGTAATAGTGAAGTCTCTCATAAGGTCACAGACAAACTAGGTAGATATTATTGTCTAATTTCAAATGGGACATATTATACAAAGATAGAGAATAAAAATATAGATGAAAGTTATAGTTTGGTTTACACGTCAGACCCCATAGAAGTAACCAATGGGTATATTAATAAGAAATTCAACATATAAGATGGCCGCTATTGCTTTTTTGTCCGTGTTATAGTAAAGTAATCTCACTAGTCAGATATGGCTATTTTCAATTATGCCAACAATTAATCAATTGGTTCGAAAGAGCCGTAAAATTACAAAAAGAAAGTCTAAGTCCGTAGCCCTTGCTCGCGGTTTTAATACTATTAAAAACAAGCCAGTATTTTATCCTGCGCCATTTAAGCGTGGTGTTTGTACAAAAGTTTCAACAACAACACCAAAGAAACCAAACTCAGCTCTCCGAAAGATCGCCCGTGTTCGCCTTACAAATGGTATGGAAGTTACAGCATATATTCCAGGAGAAGGGCACAACTTACAAGAGCACTCAGTTGTTATGATCCGCGGAGGACGTGTTAAAGACCTTATCGGAGTTCGTTATCACATCGTTCGGGGACGTCTCGATACGACAGGAGTTGAAAAGCGTCGTCAATCAAGAAGTCTATATGGTACTAAAACACCAAAGGCAGTAGCCAAAAAATAGTTAATAATTACTGATTACCAATTACTAAAAATTTAAAATGCGAAGAAAAATAAAAAACAGAAATATTGTTGAGCCAGATATAGTTTATAACTCTCAAAAGCTTGGGAAGTTTATTAACAATATCATGCTTCACGGAAAGAAAGAGACTGCTCGTAAATCAGTTTATAAGGCATTTGAAATAATTAAAGAAAAAACTGGTAATCCAAATCCTCTTGAAATATTCGATACAGCTATCAAGAATGCTGGTCCACTAGTCGAAGTTCGTTCACGACGTATCGGAGGTGCCAACTATCAGGTCCCTCGAGAAGTTCGTCCAGAACGTCGCACAGCACTTGCAATGCGTTGGATCATCCTTGCTGCAAGAGGGAAGAAAGGAGCCCCAATCGCCGAGAAGCTTGCTGAAGAATTGATCCTCGCTTCAAAGAACGAAGGAGCCGCAGTCAAAAAACGAGAAGATACTCACAAGATGGCAGAATCAAACAAAGCATTTGCCCATTTTGCTTGGTAGAAAAAAGTCCCGAAAGGGACTTTTCTTATACCAGTGAAAAATGGAGCATCCTGAGTATTCGAACTGGAGCCCATTTTGCTTGGTAATACAAAAATAAAATAAAAAATCCCCTTCGACAAGCTCAGGGGATTTTTTATTGCAAAAAAAGTGGATTTGTTGTATATTCATATAACAAAAGACGAAGACGTCTTATTTTTTATTAATTAAACAAATTATATGGAAAGAGATTATCCACTAGAAAAAGTTAGAAATTTTGGAATTATTGCCCACATCGATGCGGGCAAAACAACAACGTCGGAACGTGTGCTTTTTTACACAGGTGTTTCTCATAAAATAGGTGAAGTACATGATGGAGAAACCACAACTGACTGGATGGAACAAGAAAGAGAGCGCGGAATTACTATTACTTCTGCGGCTGTTACATGTTTCTGGACACCAACATATGCGCTAAATAATAATCCTTCGACAGGCTCAGGACAAATTAGTAAAACTAATTTTAAACACCGTTTCAATATTATCGATACCCCAGGGCACATCGACTTCACAGCAGAAGTGAAGAGATCACTTCGCGTTCTCGATGGAGCTGTTGTTGTTTTCGACGGAGTTGCTGGAGTCGAACCTCAGTCCGAAACAAACTGGCGCTATGCCGATGAAGCGATGGTTCCTCGAATTTGTTTTGTGAATAAACTCGATCGTATCGGTGCATCATTTGAACATTCATACGCGACAATTCTTGATCGTCTAAGTAAGAATGCTATCCGTATGCAAATCCCAATCGGTCTTGAAGACAAACACGAAGGAGCAGTAGATCTTCTTACGATGAAGGCCTATTACTTTGAAGGCGATATGGGTAACAAAGTTGTTGAAAAAGAAATTCCAGAAGAACTAAAAGCTGATGCCGAAAAATATCACAATGAATTGATTGAAAAAATCGTTGAACAAGATGATGTTGTCATGACAGAATACCTCGATGGTAAAATTCCAACATTGGATGTTTTGAAAAAATTAATGAGAAAAGCAGTTATTGCCAATAAAATCTTTCCAGTTTTCGCAGGTTCGGCACTGAAGAACAAAGGAGTTCAATTAGTTTTGGACGCCGTTGTCGATTACCTTCCAGCTCCGACAGATATTCCTGCTATTGAAGGGGTAAATCCTAATACCGAAGAGCACGATGTTCGTCATGCTTCAGATAGTGAACCATTTTCAGCGCTTGCTTTCAAAGTGGCAACTGATCCTTTCGTAGGGCAACTCATTTTCTTCCGTGTTTACTCCGGTTCTCTTTCTGCTGGAAGTTATGTTTATAATCCACGTACAAGAAACAAAGAAAGAATCGGCCGAATATTGCGAATGCACGCCAATGATCGTGAAGAAGTGAAAAAAGTTTTTGCTGGAGAAATTGCGGCAGCTGTTGGACTTAAAGACACAATCACTTCAGACACTATTTGTGATGAAGAACATCCAATCGAACTTTACCGTATCGTGTTTCCAGAACCAGTTATCGATCTTCGTGTTGAACCAAAGACAAAAGCTGACCAAGAAAAAATGGGAATGGCTCTTAACCGTCTTGCTCAAGAAGACCCTACGTTTAGAGTAACAACTGATTCAGAAACCAATGAGACAATTATCGCAGGAATGGGAGAACTTCACCTTGAAATTCTTGTTGATCGCATGAAGCGTGAATTCGGAGTTGAGACAAACGTCGGTAAACCACAAGTTGCTTATCGTGAGACTATTACTGGTGAAGCGGGGACGGAAGGTAAATACATCAAACAATCAGGAGGTCGTGGTAACTATGGTCACGTGAAGATCAAAGTTAAACCAATGGATATGAATGTTGACCCAGAAGATCTTCCAAAAAACGTCAAGAGAGAAAAAGGATTTGAATTCATCAATACAATCAAAGGAGGTTCTATTCCACAAGAATATATTCCTGCCTGTGAAAAAGGATTCAAGGAAGGTCTCGATAGAGGAGTACTCGCAGGATTCAAAATCGTCAATGTCTCAGTTGAACTTTGGGATGGATCATACCATGATGTGGACTCCAACGAAATGGCCTTCAAGATTGCAGCAAGTATGGCAATGCAAGATGCATGTAAAATGGCAAAACCTGTGATTCTTGAACCGATGATGAAGGTTGAAGTTGTGACTCCAGAGAAATTCATGGGAGATGTGACCGGAAGTTTGTCATCAAAACGCGGGCTTATTGAAGGAATGGAAGCTCGTGGACTTAACCAAGCAGTCCGTGCAATCGTTCCATTGTCAGAAATGTTCGGTTATATGACAACTCTTCGTTCAATGACCGAAGGACGCGCAGGGTTCACTATGGAATTCATCCGTTACGATATCGTGCCTCAGAGTGTGGCGGCAACAATCATTGAAAGTAGAAAGTAAGGTATAAAGTAAAAAAAGAAAATGCCTCCGAAGCTTCGCTTCGGAGGCATTTTTAATTTTAAGTTAATAATGTTACTATATACTCATATTATTAATTAATTTTAAATTCGTTAAATCGTATGAAAAATCAAAAGGAAAATATAAAAGTTGTTATTACTTTTATTATTGTTATTTGTGTTATTGGACTTGCAATCTACCTTCTTATGCATAGAAGCGAGAAAGTTAATACTGGTTTGATTGATAACAAAATTACAAATAACCAAGAGGTGACAAACGATCAAACGAAGCCTTCAACAAATAAAATGGATACAAATAAAAGAATCTTAAATAATTTCACACCAGTTACAAAAGTTGCTACTTTGGAAAAGATAGACCTTGTCATAGGTGGAGGGGAGGAAGTCAAAGCTGGCGCTACGGTCAGCGTTCATTATACTGGGGCAGTTGCAGCGACAGGAGAAATTTTTCAATCATCAAAAGATTTTGGTACAAATCCAGTAACATTTCCACTTAGTGGTGTTATCAAAGGTTGGACAGATGGTATTCCGGGGATGAAAGTTGGTGGTACTCGTCGTTTAATCATTCCAGCAGATATGGCGTATGGAGCAAATCCTCCCGGGGGTTCAGGAATTCCAGCAAATGCTGATTTAGTCTTTGATGTTGAATTAGTCGCAATTAGCAAATAGTAAATTCACAAATCGAATGAAAAAAGTAAAAGATTTATTTATAAACAAAATTTTTAAGAAAAAACGTATTTGGATACCGCTTCTTATTGTTGTAGTAATTGCTCTTTTGTTTGTATTAAAACCAAACAATAATACTAAGAACACTGTTACCGATATTGCAAAATACATAGATTTGAAGCAGACAGTTCTAGCTACTGGTCAGGTCGTTTCGAATACAGATTTAAATTTATCTTTTTCTGGAAGTGGTGTTGTTAAATCAATAAAAGTTAAAGTAGGTGATAATGTCAAAGCAGGGCAAGTTCTCGCTACACTTGATCAAGCGACAGAGCTCGCAGCTCTTACTTCAGCTAGAGGGACTCTTGCGGCTGCAAATGCAAGATACAAGAAAACAGTAGAAGGAGCTTCAGACGAACAAATTTCTCTTTCTCAGATTACTCTTGATCAGACAAAACTTACGCAAAAAACATCAGTTGAAAATGCTTACAAAAATCTTTTGAATTCTACTCCTGAAGCGGTACCTGAAGATGGCAAAAGTGATTATGCGGCGCCAGTCATAAGTGGTAATTATAGTTTGGGCAAAGAAGGGAATATCAACATTACTACATACTATAGTTCTGGAGGGAAAAGTTTTACTGCCACCGGTCTAATTGAAGCGACTGGTTCTGTCGACAGTGTTATTCCTCAATCGATAGGTAATTCAGGTTTGTATATTAAATTTCCGACAAATTATACTGATATAGGTGTTATCGATTGGGTTATTGAAATTCCGAATAAAAAAGCAGCCAATTATCTTACCAATTATAATGCATATCAAAACGCGCTTTCGCAATCACAATCAGCAATAGATCAAAGTGAAGCACAGCTCGCTTTGACCAAAGCGAAAGCTCGTCAGTCCGATATCGATTTATCTCAAGCTGATATAATTTCTGCGCAAGGTCAAGTCGAGCAAGCAACGGCGCTCTATAATGATACGATGATAACTGCACCACAGGATGGTACCATCACGAGTATCGATATCAAGCCAGGAGAACTTGCGTCGGCTATGAAGGAAGTTATCGTACTTCAAGATATTTCAAATATGTATCTTGAGACAAATATCAATGAGGCGAACATTGCAAGCTTGAGTATCGGTATGCCAATAGATGTTACTTATGATGCGTTTGGAACTGACAAAATTTTCAAAGGTAGTGTAACAAAAATAGACCCAGCTTCGACTATTGTTTCTGGTGTTGTAAATTATAAAGTTACGGCAAGTGTTGATCAAGGTAAAGATTTACGTCCAGGGATGACTGCGAACATGACGATTAATGTTAAAGAAAAGAATCATGTTTTAACTGTTCCATCACGCGCGATTTTAATTGACAAATCTGGTCAAAAAACATTACGAATTGTTACTGATAAAAATTCAAAAAAATCCAAAGAAGTCCCAATCATAACAGGTATGGAAGGTGATGGGGGTCTTGTAGAAGTTACAAGTGGGTTATTAGAAGGTGAAGAATATGTCGTGTTGATTAAAACCCCATAATAATAGGATGCTAATAGAGCTTAAAAATATTGTCAAAAATTATGATAACGGGGGGATCATAACCCGTGTTTTACACGGTGTGAATCTCGGAGTGGAGGACGGAGAATTCATCGCTATCATAGGCCCGTCTGGTTCTGGTAAATCAACCCTGATGCACACGATTGGTTTTTTGGATAGACCTACAGAAGGTGATTATTTATTTAATGGAGAAAACACAAAAGATTTTACCGATGATGAACTTGCTCGGATAAGAAATGAGCGTATTGGTTTCGTCTTTCAATCATTTAATTTGCTTCCTCGTACTACAGTCCTTGATAATGTTATGCTTCCACTTTTCTATAGTACAAACAAAAAAGGTCATGAGCATAAGGCTAAAGTCGCACTCGAGGCTGTCGGTCTCGGAGATAGATTGCAATTTATGAGTAATCAAATATCTGGAGGGCAGAAACAACGTGTCGCTATTGCACGAGCACTTGTGTGTGATCCAAAAGTTATTTTTGCCGATGAACCAACTGGAAACTTGGATTCAAAAAGTGGCAGTACGGTAATGCATATTTTAGAAAAATTAAACAAAGAAGGGCGAACTATAATTCTAGTTACTCATGATATGAATGTCGCTCTTCACGCAAAACGCATTGTTACTATTCGTGATGGAGAAATAGTAAAAGACCAACCAATCCCTGAAAGCGAACGAGTTCACTCAAAAGCTGTTAGCGATTAAAGTCATGAGGAATTTTTTATCAGATATTAAAGTCACAATCAAGAATCTACTTGCACGGAAAGGAAGATCGTTTTTAACAATTCTCGGGATAATAATTGGTGTTTCTGGGGTGATTATTATTATTTCTCTTGGGGCTGGAGCACAATCACTCGTGCTTGGGCAGATTACTAAACTTGGAACCAATCTGATCGGTGTTCTCCCGGGTAAGAGCAATGAAAATGGTCCACCAACTGCTGTCTTTGGAGTGCAAATTAAAACCTTAACATTAAATGATGCTAATGCTTTAAAAAATATAAATAATGTTCCTCACGCGACTGCGGTTGCGGCTTTTGTAAATGGAAGTGCGACTTTGATTGCAGGTCGTGAGAGCGTTGATACTAGCGTTGTTTCAACTGACGGCACTTATCCTAAAATACAAAATGTTGATATGGCTAAGGGTCAGTTTTTCACTGAAGAAGAAGGGAACTCGGGATCCAATGTTATTGTCCTTGGTTATGATGTCGCGACAAGTCTGTTTCCAAATGGTGACGAATTGGGACAAATTGTGAAAATAAAAATTTCTAATAATAATCCTGCTTCGAATAGTGATGTTGGGAGTATCCCATTTAGGGTAGTAGGAGTCCAGAAGAAAATCGGGACAGCTGCATTTCAAAATCAGGACGACCAAGTATTTATCCCTTTTATTATTGGGCAGAGACAATTGCTCGGGATAGACTATGTGCAATTCATCAGAATAAAAGTTGATGATGCCGCAAATGTAAAAATGACGATGGAAGATGTCACTCGAGTTCTACGAGAGCAACACAATATCAAAAATCCTAACGATGATGATTTCGATGTTCGTGATCTTGCCAATGCGATAAAAGTTCTGACAAATATTACTGGCACTTTGAATATATTTTTGAGTTTAATGGCAGCGATCTCGCTTGTTGTTGGTGGAATAGGGATCATGAATATTATGCTTGTGACTGTATCAGAACGTACACGCGAGATTGGTCTCCGAAAAGCAATCGGTGCAACAAGAAAAAATATTCGTAGTCAATTTCTTTTTGAATCGATCATTCTTACTCTCTCGGGTGGGATCATTGGAATAGTTGCCGGAATATTGATTTCCTATTTGATTGCTATCGGAGCAAGATTCGCTGGCTATGATTGGGCTTTCATTATTTCACCTATTGCAATCTTTTTAGCTGTGTTCGTATCTATACTTACTGGAGTTGTTTTTGGCCTTTATCCTGCGATTAAGGCCGCTAAATTAGATCCTATTGTGGCGTTACATTATGAGTAATCCTTATTTTAAACAAGCTATACGTGGAGTTAAATCAAATCCCTCAAGGACGTTTTTGACGACTTTGGGTATTATGATAGGTATAGGGACTGTGATTCTTGTCCTTGGAGCAGGTGAAGGGTTTAAGAGTTATATCAATGCGCAAGTTGATGCTTTTGGTTCAAATATCATAATAGCTCAGACATCTCTTCCCCCTTCTACGAAAGCTCGTTCGAGTACGAATTCTTCGTCATCCAGCCATCCGAACAGCTCGGCATCAAATGCAATTCCGATTACGACCCTCAAGATGCATGACGTGGAAGATATAAAAAATATTCCAAATGTAAAAAATGCTTACGGGGCGTCTATTGGTCAACAAGTTGTGACTTATAAAAATACTTCAAAGACAACTCTTATCTTTGGTTCGTCGTTTGCTCGTTTCGATATTGATAAGGGAGTCATTGCAAATGGTAGGGGGTTTAGTGATCAAGAAGACAAAGGGTTGGCGCAGGTTGCAGTTCTTGGAGATAAAATTGCAACTGATTTATTTGCTGACGAGAACCCCGTTGGTAAATTTGTAAGGGTTGGAAACTATAATTTTGAAGTGATAGGTGTTTATGAAAAGAAGAGTAGTCTCGACCCTACAAATGATGGAACTCAAATTGTAATTCCGGTTACAACTTTGCAGAAGAAAATTCAAGGCATCGATTACCTTATCTATACAGTTATACAGTTAGAAGACAACAGTAAGGCCGATGTGACATCGCTCGATGTCGTCGATGTACTTAGACGCAATCACTATATTTCGGACCCAGCCAAAGATGATTTTAAAGTTCAAACCCAAAAAGAAAGTTTGAGTACATTTGATACTATTTTACAAGCCATAACATTCTTATTGATTGCGATTGCGTCGATCTCTCTCATTGTCGGGGGAGTAGGTGTTATGAACATCATGTATGTCATCGTAACGGAGAGAATTGGAGAAATTGGTTTGAAAAAAGCTCTTGGAGCTAGGAACAAAGATATTCTTTATGAATTTCTTATTGAAGCTATTATCCTGACTCTTATCGGTGGAGTTGTCGGGATTATTGGCGGGGCACTTGGGGCTTTTGCTATCTCAAAAATTGCTCAAGGTTTTGGTTTGACGTGGAAATTTATTGTACCGCTTTGGGGAATAATACTCTCTGTGTCTGTTTCGGCTATTATCGGTATTGTTTTCGGAGTTTTCCCAGCCCGAAACGCCGCCAAATTAAACCCAATCGAAGCACTTAATAAAGAGTAGATTTAATGATATAATAAGAGTATGAGCTTAATTTAAGCTTATTATATAAGCATAATGTTCATGTCGAATTTATTAGGTTAATTAAGCGTGGAATTTATATTTCATGCCCCGCACAGAATGGAAAATTTTTTGAAAGATAAAAAAATAAGTATTTCTGTTTTTGTTTTATTAGTAGTTCTTTCTTTGTTCACTTTATCAAAATTTATTAGTGAGATAAAAAATATTAATCAAACTCAATACGCCACGAATTCTATTTCGGTTGAAGGCAAAGGTGAAGTAACTGCGATCTCCGATATCGCTACTTTGTCAGTAAATCTTACAAAAGATGGAAAGACAGCAAAAGAAGCTCAAGATCTTTTGAATGAAACAATTACGAAAACTCTAACTTATTTGAAAGACCAAAAAGTTGAAGATAAAGATGTTAAATCAGAATATGGTGGACTTACTCCAAAGTATTCATACTCTCAACCAGTTTGTTACACTTACCCATGTCCAACCAAAGATCCAACAATCATAGGTTATACTGCAACTCAATCTATCACGATCAAGGTTCGTATTGTCGACAATGCAAGTATAATCCGTACCGGTCTTGCTGGTCTTGGAATCACAGATATAAGTGGCCCAACATTTTCTATCGATGATGAAGAGGCTTTAAAAGCCCAAGCTAAATCTTTGGCGATTGAAGATGCAAAAGCAAAAGCAAAAGTTTTGGCAAAAGATCTCGGAGTAAGATTGGTCAAGATTACAAGTTACTATGATAATAACAATAATGGTGGATGCTGTGCCCCAATGTATGATTCAACAAGCGCTGAAAAGATGTCACTCAATGTATCAGCCTCAGCTCCAGAACTACCAAAGGGTGAGAACAAGATCACTTCAAACATAACTGTTACATACGAGATAAAATAATTAGCGCAACACGCATTAAAAAACCCTTTATTGAAAGGGTTTTTTAATGCGTGTTGCGTGATTTCGATAAGAGTGGTAGTATACAAATATAACACCCCCGGGGTGTTTTTTACTAAGAGGGAATTACTACATATACCTGTCCTGTTAGAAGTCATACATGTTATATGAGAAAACGGGTTCAAATTAAGGTATTATTTAGGTTTTGATATTATAAGTTAATTTATGGTTGTTCTGTAATCAGAACAACTTCTAATAGGATGCAAAAAACAATAAACTATATAAAAGAAGTCATTGAAGAAGCAAAACACGTAACTTGGCCAACACGCAGACAAACAATCTTTTTCACAATCACAGTTCTCGTAGTATCTGTACTTATCGCTTACTATCTAGGAGCTTTGGATAATTTGTTCAGTCTTGGTCTAAGAGCATTGCTTACAAAATAATTATTAATTAAATATCTCTAGGGTCTGCGTAGGCAGGCTAGTCACTAGAACCTAATCTATATGGCAAAACAAGAATTAAGAGGAGAAAGGAATTGGTATGCAATTCACACTTACGCCGGTTATGAGAATGCTGTTATGCGTAACTTGAAGCAACGTATTGATTCACTTGGAATGAATGACAAAATTTTCAATGTTATTGTTCCTGTTGAGAAAAAAATAAAAATAAAAGCTGGTAAGCGCACTGAAGTAGAAGAAAAAGTTTACCCTGGTTATGTTCTAGTCGACATGATTGTGGATGATAATTCTTGGTATGTAGTTCGCAACACTCCTCGTGTGACTGGATTCGTAGGAGCAGGAGTTAACCCAGTTCCATTAAATAAAAAAGAAGTCGAAGAATTATTCGGACGAATGGATAGAGTAGATACAAAAAATAAACATCAAATCGATATAGAGATAGGGGAGATTGTTCGTATTGCCGATGGTCCATTCAAAGATCTTGAAGGTAAGGTTAATGATGTTGATCGTGAACGTGGCAAAATCAAAATCCTTGTTTCAATGTTCGGTCGTGAGACTCCAGTCGAGCTCGACTTCCTGCAAATTAAAAAGATTTAAAAATATCCACAAAACAGTCTTTTAAAAATCCCTTATCCCTCTCCGTCTCTCGTTATTACACTCTAGACTCCGGCGCGCCCACACCTAGGATTTTAAAAAGACTATTTTGTTCCTATTTTTAAATCTTGTATTGGTTTAAGTTTTATGTTAGATTAAGTCTGTTACGCTTTGCTTCAATATTAGTTTAATAAAATACAAATATGGCTAAAAAAATATTAAAAAAAGTAAAATTACAAATACCAGCCGCAAAGGCTACCCCCGCTCCACCACTTGGGCCAGCCCTTGGTCAAGCCGGAGTCAACATCGCAGAATTCTGTCAAAAGTTTAATGCTATGACAGCCAAGGATGCTGGAGAGATCGTCGGAGTAGTTATTTCTGTCTATGAAGACCGAACTTATGATATAAAAGTCAAAACTCCTCCAGTTGCTGGGTTAATATTCAAAGCAGCAGGGGTAGAGAAAGGTTCAGGAAAGCCGAACACTTCAAAGGCAGGAAAGATTACAAAAGCACAAGTTCGTGCGATCGCTGAAAAGAAAATGGTTGACTTAAACGCAAAAGACATTGAAGGCGCAATGAAAATAGTAGAAGGAAGCGCTCGTTCAGCAGGTATAACAGTAGAATAATAAGATTTTAAACTAAAATTCCCACATGTCCGACATGTGGGAATTTTAGTTTAAAATCTTATTTTTGAACTCTTTCTACATATTCACCAGTTTCGGTGTTTATGATGACTTTGTCGCCGGCTTCAACGAAAAATGGCACGCTAACTTTTATTCCATTTTCGAGAGTTGCGAGCTTGCCACCACCATTCGCAGTGCTACCTTTTATAGATGGTGGGCAATCTTTTATCGTAAATGCCATCTTAACAGGAAGAGATATTTTGATTATTTGTTCTTCATCATCATTATCCCAGACAAGTGCGGTAACATTTTCATTTGCTTTCAAATATTTGGCTACATCGCCAATAATTTTATCTTCAATCTTGAATCGATCCGATGAGTCAGTAGGGTCACAGAACCAATTCTCACCTTTATTTGAATATAAATATTTAACCTCTTTTTTGGTTATATCTGCTTCGTCGGCTTTGTCTGAAGCGTGAAAAACTGTATTCCAAGTACGTCCTGAAACTAAACTTTTTAGCTTAACCTGATTTTGAGGTTTTCGTTGCTGTGTGCGAGCTACATGGTTGTCGAGCACATCACAAGGTTCATCTTCATATATAATTATTTTTCCAACACGAATTTCGCTGTATTCCAACATAAAATTTTATTTTAACTTTTTAATATAAATAACTTAACATATCATTATTAATAAGGCAAACGATAAAACAAAATAGTTCTATCTCTGAATTCCCCCTGATAAGGGGGCTAGGGGGTTTGAATTAAAATCACAAAACCTCTACACCTCCCCTTGGGAGGGCAATCAAATTCATTTTATTCGCCACTGCTTGCCACCTGGATTTCACCAAAACGGTTGCGTACTTCTTTTAGTATTTCTTCTGAAAGTTTTTTATTGTCACGAAGGAATGTTCGAGCGGCATCATACCCACGTCCGAGTTTTATTTCTTCGACTGGGCCTTTCTCTTTTTGTTTTTGAGTTCCGAGATAAGAGAAGATAGCGCCACTTGATTTACTGATGATCCCAAGTTTTTCTCCTAGAGCCATTATTTCTCCTTCGCGAGAAATTCCTTCACCATATAAGATATCGAATTCTGTTTGTTTGAAAGGAGCGGCAACTTTGTTTTTCACAACTTTCACACGAGTTCTTGAACCGACAACTTCTTCACCTTTCTTGATCTGTGCGATACGACGTATATCGAGTCTGATTGTTGTATAAAATTTGAGAGCTTTTCCTCCTGGCGTTGTCTCTGGATTACCAAACATCACCCCGATTTGCATACGAATCTGGTTTATAAATATGACAACCGTTTTAGAATGAGCAACTATTGCTGTTAGTTTTCGTAGTGCTTGCGACATTAGGCGAGCTTGTTTTCCGACGTGTGATTGACCCATGTCACCCTCTATCTCGTCTTTGGGTGTTAATGCAGCGACAGAGTCGATGACGACAACATCAATCTTTCCAGAGCGAATTAAACTCTCAGTAATTTCAAGCCCCTGCTCTCCATTGTCAGGTTGAGATATCAAAAGTTCTTTTATATTTACTCCGAGCTTTCCAGCGTAATCTGGGTCCATGGCATGTTCAGCGTCGATATATGCACAGATGCCACCCTTTTTCTGAGCTTCGGCGACAATGTGAAGGGCGAGGGTAGTCTTACCTGACGATTCTGGGCCAAATATTTCTATCATACGTCCACGCGGAACTCCACCCACTCCAAGAGCCATATCAAGCCCAATAGAACCAGTAGGGATGACATCGATGTCTACTTTCGGAGCATCACCAAGTTTCATTATGGCTCCTTCGCCAAATTTTGTCTGGATAGACTTGATTGTATCTTCTATTGCTCCACCCATTTCTTTTGGAGCTTTTTTTATTTTCTTTTGTTGCATATAATTTAAAAGAGTGTAGCAGGATTATTGAAATTATGAGTCGTGTCGGAGCCCAGTAATCTGGGTAAAGCGCGAATAATTTTAATAATCCTGCGAAACTCTTTTTATCTTAAATTAATTTATAATTTCACTACTTTTAAATGCGATCGCCGGCGCATTACCAACTCTTACTATTTCAAATTTTTTCTCTGATGTTTTTCCAAACTTATCATGCGCATTAAGTGTCACAACTGAGAACCCGGGGAGGACGGCGATTGATTCAGAAAAATTACCATCTTTATCAATAAATATCTCTCTGCCGTTTAGGGTGAGGTGTGTGGCCTTGTCGGCTACACCTTTCACTGTCGCGAGAGAAGAGTCGCTTTCTTCTATTGTTGCTTTTATTTCTACACCCTTCCAGACAAAACACATTTTCTCATAACTAAAAACAAAAATTATAGCAAACAGTGACGTGCAAGAAATTATCCCAACCCACCATTTCATATTTTTATTTTTTAATCTTAATATTTTCATCATCAATAGTTATTTAGTTGGTTGTTTCCACTGTGTGATCCATTGCTTTTTCTAAAACTTCTCGTGGCTTTGCTCCGTTACCTGGCCCGATTACTCCGCGTTCTTCGAGCATATCTATAAGCTTTGCGGCACGAGCATAACCAACTCCAAGCTTTCTTTGCAAATATGAAGTCGATGCTTTACCAGCTTCTATTACTGTCATTCTAGCATCTTCATAAAGATCATCATCTCCACTTTCATCACCGCCAAGACTATCACTGAAAAGACTGTTGCCTCTCTCTATATTACCAGATAATTCGATAGTTGTCGGTATCTCGTTTATGTAGGCCTTCTTCAAGTATTCTACCACTTTTTTGACTTCTTCCTCAGAGATAAATGCACTTTGCAAACGTTCTGGTTGTGGTGATTCAGCGCAAGAATAAAGCATGTCTCCAGCCCCCAATAATTTCTCGGCGCCTCCTTGGTCGAGAATTGTTCTTGAATCGATTTGTGAAGAGACTTGTAGTGCTACACGAGTAGGGATGTTGGCCTTGATGAGACCAGTAATGACGTTTACCGATGGTCTTTGAGTAGAGAGAATGAGGTGGATACCGACGGCACGAGACATTTGTGCCAAGCGAACAATGGCGCTTTCGAGCTCTCTTGGGTATGTCTGCATGATGTCGGCCAATTCGTCGATAACGATGACGATGTATGGTAGACGTTCAGCTTCGCCATCTTTCTTTGACTTGCCGTATACGTTTGCGTGGTATGACTCTATATTCTGGACAGATTCAGCTTGGAGAATGTCATAACGTCGGTCCATCTCTCGGGCTGCCCATTTTAGAGAGAGGATTGTTTTCTTGGCATCAGTAATAACTGGAGTGACCAAGTGAGGGATTTTGTTGTAGAGAGTGAGCTCGACACGTTTTGGGTCAACCATGATAAAATGTAAATCATCTGGGCCGTTTCTATATAGAAGTGAATTTATGATGGAGTGAATCGTGACAGACTTACCTGAACCAGTTGTACCAGCGACGAGTAGGTGAGGCATCTTTGCAAGATTGCCAAATATTGCTTTACCAGAAAGCCCACGACCAAGCGCGATCGTAAGTGGCTTTGGAGAATTTTGGAATTTATCATCACCGAGAAGGGTAGCGAGGCCGACTGTTGATTTCACTTTGTTTGGGATTTCGATTCCGACAAGTGATTTGCCCGGGATAGGTGCTTCGATACGAATAGTTTTTGCCGAGAGTGCAAGGGCAAGTTCGTTTTGAAGACCGACGATACGAGAAAGTTTTACCCCCTGGGCGGGTTTCAAAGCATAGCGAGTGACAGTCGGCCCGACGGTTACTTCATCCATCTCGACGGTTACTCCGAAAGTGAGCAAAGTTCTCTGAATGATATTCATGTTACCCTTCATGTCGCCAGTGTTTGGTTTGCCTTTATCTTTCTCGAGAAGAGAAAGTGGGGGAGGGACGTAGTTGGTATGGAACTTTTTTGGCTTGCCGACCATTTTATCGAGGTCAACTTCTTCGACTGGGCTCTCGTCGTGTGACATTTGTGGCTCTATATTTTTTACTCCCTCTTCTTTCTTTCCTTCCACTTCTTCATGCATATCGACGACGTCAGATTCTTCTTTCTTTAAATTTGGTAACTTAATATCTCCCTTCAAAAATGCCCAAACCTTTTTGAAAAGTTCTACGAGATTTGGTCTCTCGTCGCAGAGGATAATGAGAGAAGTGATAAGTAGTGCGCCAAGGATAATTATCGCTGCGTAAACCCCGAAAAGTTTTAGAAATGGCCAAGAGATGATACTCCCGAGATATCCGCCGAAAGTTATATTTAGTGATTCGCCATTTCCGTTACTTGCGAGATCTATAATGGCAAGACTAGAGAGTAGGGTAGTGATACCAAATATCGCATGAAGTTTCGCGATTTGTGGCCTTTCTTTTCTCAAAAAAGAAATTCCTACAACTACGAGAAGAATAGGGAGTATATAGTAACCGAACCCCAGAAATGAACTTAATGTTTTAAAAATAAAATCTCCCACTGGTCCTGCCATTTTGAAAATAGAAAGCACAATCAAAAGCGCCAAGACGAGGAACCCTATTCCCCAAATGCTGTAGCGAGTCTCATCTTTTAATTCAACTTTTTTTCCATTTTTATTTCCTTTTTTACCTTGTTTTGATGTAGGCTCATCCTCAGTATTTTCAATATCTTTTTTTGCCATCTTTTTATTCTAAATCAGTGATAAATATACTATCATTATACTCTTTTGTGGGCTTTTCACAAAATTAATTTTTTACAAAAATAAATATTTTTTCATTAATAATAGGGGGTGTGGATAACTTTCATAAAAAGGGCTCCTCTTTGGATAGCTCTTCTTGAAGGGTACGCAAATTTCTTGCTAGAAATTTGCTCCGTTTTCGCGTCGACACGCTCAAAAGCCCCTTCAATAAGACTATCCAGAGATACGCTCAAATTGCCGTTTTCCATAAAATTTATTATCAGGTTAAAGACCTTGCATCAAATTTTTTTCAGTATATAATGGACACATTAAAGACAAATAATCCCACCTCGAGGGAGCAAAAAAGACAGATGAATAATCAAAAAGACACACAAAGGACAGACGCAAATAAATATGGCCAGTCTGATGTCTCTGACATTAAATCATTGGCAAATATGCCTGTTCATGATTTTGCAAGTAAAAAGACAGAAAAACTGGTAACTGCTTTGTATTTGGTTTCAGACTGTATGGAAACCGATGATGCCCTCAAGACTAAACTACGTTTGCTAGGAGTGGAATTGCTGTCCGATATGTATAAGTTATCCACACTTTCTCCTATCGAAAAGCACTCATACATTTCTGTTTCTTTGACACATATTTATGAGGTTCTTTCTTTCATCGAGATTGCCTATACTATTGGTTTTATCTCAGAAATGAACACAGCTATTTTGAAGAAAGAATTCGCAATACTTGCCGATGATCTCAAATCTCAACAAGCGGAAAATAAGCATTTTACATTCACCCTCGACCAGAAAATGTTTGAACTCCCAGAACTCGGAAGTGGGGAAGGAGTTGATTATAAAGGCGAGCAATCTATAAAGGACATGTCTGCGCATGCAGGCAAAAGGACATCATTTAATACAATGTCCTTTACAAACAACAGGAGTCCTTTACAATCTCTCCAGACAAAAAGGACAAATATTTCTGTCTCAAGTTTGGCCGAAAGACAAGACCGTGCAAATAAGATAATTGGCCTAATCAAAGATAAGAAAGAAGTTTCGATAAAAGACATATCATTCGCATTTACCGACTGTTCAGAAAAGACAATTCAGCGCGAATTAAATTCACTCGTTTCAAAGGGACAATTGAAAAAGACTGGGGCAAAACGCTGGAGTCGATATTCGGTGATTAGTATCTAGCCAAAAGTTCGGCTCCTTTCTTGAATAGCTCTAACCCCCAGTTATCCCCATATCTATTGCATATTTTTAGACTCGAGTATATAATATATATGTGTATTATCACTGGTATTTTTTTACCAAATGTGATAGTATATGATATCCCTCGTGTACTTATTTTATAAGCACATTTTGGGAAGATCACGATCATTGAAAATTTAATACCGCTAAATTCTAATACCAAGAAGGTAGTGGCCGTTTCGTTTTCATTGGTCAGATCCGTTTTGTTTTTTCTTTTAACTTTTCCGTTTGTTTTCTTTGCTCACTTTTCTTTGATAGAGAAGAACAAGTAGCACAGGGAAATTAGTTTTTTCTAGAGTTACTTTTTCTTTGATAGAGAAGAGAAGTAGTATAGAGAACTTGCCGGATTTTTATTTGAATTTCAAGATGTGTTATCGGCCCTGTCGACAAGGCAGATATGCTTGTCTCGTCTTTCTTTACTCTCGATAGAGAATCTTAAGAAGGTAAAGACAGGCAGTAGTAGTTTGGTTTAGTTATTCCAATAATTTATTTTTTCTTTGTCCGACAACTACTTTGATAGAGAAGTTGTATAGGATGATAGAGGAATAAAATAAATTATCAGGATGAAAAGTTTATGTTAGTTATTTTACGATTCTAAATTTTGTTTCTTTTCTTTTTATTTACTTCGCCGTTGCTTTTGATAGAGAAGCGGAGGAGAGTGATAAAAAATATAGTTTCAATATTTAGGAGTTTAGTAAAAAATTTACTTTTATTTAGTTTCTAATTTCTAGTTGTTTCAATTAGTAATTAGTAATTAGTAATTAGTAATTAAAAATACACACACATTGGTTTTTTCCTTCGACACACAGTTTATTTATCAGTCGTGTCTCGGGATTAGTCGAAACTAATTTAAACGTGTATATCAATTATAAAAATATGTTAAAAAAATTTTTGATCGGAACATTCGCTCTTTTAGCTTTAACCGTTGCGGTTTCAGCTTCAGCAGCTTATGATTTCGGTACAACAACTTTGAAAGTAGGAAGTAAAGGTGCCGCTGTTATGGCTGTTCAGACAGTAGTCGGAGCAACTGTGGATGGTACTTTTGGTCCTATGACAGGAGCTAAGGTAAAAGTATGGCAAGCAGCTAACGGCTTAACAGCTGATGGCGCGTTTGGTCCAGCTTCAAAAGCTAAGGCTAATGCAACAGTAATAGTAACAGGAGGAACATTCCCAGCAGGATGTACTTCAGCAGTTGGCTTCAGTTCAACAACTGGTCTTCCATGTTCAACAGTTACAACATTTCCAGCAGGATGTACTTCAGCTGTAGGATACTCTTCTACAACTGGAGAAAAATGCGACGGATCAACAACTGGCTCAACAGGAGCATTAGTTGGTGGAGCAGGAGACATCATTCTTTCTTCAACTTCAACAAACGTTAAAGATGAAGTAAAAGAAGGTGGAACAGAAGCAGTTCTTGCATTCAAGGCTCAAGCTGATGGTTCAGACCTTGCAGTTACAAGTGCAAAATTGACTTTGTCAAACACAGCAGCAGGAGCTAGTTCAGAAAAGCTTTCTGACTACCTAGACACTGTTGATGTTTACTTGGGTTCAACAAAAGTTGGCTCAGCAGATGTTTCATCATTCACACGTACATCAGGAACTCCTGATGTCTTCACAAAGACAATTGCTCTTACAAACGCAGTTGTTCGTGATGGTGCTTCAAAGAAAGGAACATTTACAGTAAAAGTTACAGCAAAGGATTCAATTGATTCAACAGATATAACAGATGCACATTGGACAGCTACTCTTGATTCAGTACGATTCCAAGATGCAACTGGTGTTATCATGAGTAATACTCCTGATGATGTAATTGACAATATCTTTACATTCAAAGATGCATCATCACTTGATAACATCGACATAATTTCTTCTTCTTCAAACCCAGCAGCAACTAGTTTGCAAGTTGAGAAGGATACAGTTTCAGATAGTTATCTAGTTGGAGCATTCAAGCTTAAGACAGCTACAGATTCTGGTGATATTCAAATCAATGAAATCCCAGTTAATATGGCTATCGCAGTTAATGATGTTGATAATGGTAATAATATTCAAGATGCTATTATCGACAGTGTTACACTTAAGATCAATGGAACTGAATATACAGCAGACAACACAACTCCTATAAATACAGCTACAGGAACAGCTATATATACAGCTACTTTTGATAATGGTGAATTAGTCATTGGTTCAGGAGAAACAGTAGAGGTTAAAATCTACGCTACATTCAATGATCAAAAAGATAACTACAAAGTTGGCACAACTGTAACAGCCGGAATCGGTAATGATACAATCGATGCTGAAGGAGTAGTTTCAGGTGATACTGTTCATGTTGATGGTATGTACACTGGTAAAGCACAAACATTAACAGTTGACGTTCCTACTGCAACAATAGAAGGAACACCAACATTTGCTTTGTACTCAGCAAGTACAGATACAGCATCTTCAATATACCTCGCAACAATGAAATTCAATGTTACAGCAAGTGATAGTGCTGATATTTGGATGTCAAATGAAATTCCAGGTGATCTAGCCTACACTATTGCCAATACAGCAAATGATGCTGATTTGTCAGGAGATGTAACAAGTGTAACCCTCACAGCTACAAATGATATTGAACAAACACATTCATTCCTAGTTGGTGCAGGTTCAACAGAAGAATTTACACTTAAATTCTATGTCAAGGGAAGTAATGTAACTGGTAAAATTACAGTTACTGGTTTGAAGTATGGAACAGCTGATACAGTATTGTTAAATGATGATGCTTCAATATCATCATTGACAAACTTCAAAGCTCA
>JANYAX010000037.1 GCA_025361085.1 Candidatus Nomurabacteria bacterium
ATGACCACTAATCCTATCACAAGTTCAGCTTGGACATTGGCTGAGGTTAATAGTTGGACTACTAAATTCGGTATTCAAAAAACAAACAATGGTTCATCTATTCCAAGAGTTACTCAAATGTATTTGGTGGTGAATTATACAATTGCATCAACACAAAGTACATCTTGCCAACTTGGTGTCGAATTATCATATGATGGTGGAAATCACTGGACAAATCAAATAAAGAACACATTGACAAATACAGTGTCGGTACTGCCGTCATTTGGAGGTTCAACTGACAAATGGGGGTTTTCATCGTGGCAACCATCAAGTTTCTCTAATGCTAATTTTAGAGTAAGAGTACAAGATATATCTCCAGATAGTAATTGTTTAAATGGTGCTGTAACGAATCTGGATTTATTACAAACGAAGGTTTATTACTCTACTAGAGGAGTTGATATGGATTGTTCAAATGGTAAGACCAGCGGAGAAAATTGTGATGGAGATCATTTCTATATATCACCTACTTCAGCTGAGATGGCTGATATATTTAAAATCGTTGGACAAGAAATTTTGGCTCCATCTATCAACAATTTACCCCCTACAGTTATTGTTACTACTTTGGTAGATAATAGTAGTGGAACAGCTAATAAAGTTGTCAGTGATTTTAAGTTCAATATAAATAATCCATCATCTAAAACAGTAAATATATTAGATTCAGGTAATATTATGAATGATTTAACCGAAGGAGAATATAATATAAGCCCAGTAACAGATTCCGAGTATAGCACATCAACCTCTTCTGAGTGCTCTTCAAATAAATCAGGAAACATAAAAGCAGGAGAAACTAGAATGTGCATTATATTTTTCACTGCTAATCCTCGAGCTCTTCCTCCGATTGATATACAACAAAATATTGATATTAATTCTTGGCAAGAAGTACCAATAGTAAATTAACCCTTAGTATTATTATTCCCCAATTTAGACTTGCTTATATTTGTATTTTGTGGTAAAAATATACTTATAAAAAGTTATTAAGTCGAAAGTGCTATTAATTATTAATAAGTTCATATTATGAAATTGAAGAAAATAAATAAAAATAAAGGTTTTACGCTCATTGAAATCTTGGTCGTTATCGGGATTATTGCGATCTTGGCCGCTATCGTTATCATAGCTATTAACCCAGCTCGTCAGTTCGCTCAAGCTCGTAATACACAGCGTGAATCAAGTGTAAATACACTTCTAAATGCAATTGGACAGAATCTTGCAGATAATAAAGGAGTACCACTTTCTGCTACAACATGTGCAGGAATTACGAATATACCAAACGAGAATCCAAAACACATTGGTATAGGTTCAGGATTTGTTGATTTAACATGTCTTGTTCCAACATATATAGCTACATCAATTCCGGTTGATCCAACAGATGGAACTGCTACAGATACACAATATACTATCTCATATAATGGTGTTAGATATAAAGTATGTGCACCTGAACATAATGAGACAGCAATTGTTCCTAACCCAGGAACATATTGTCTCGAAAGATAAATATCTTCATTAAAAAAAATCCCCTTCGGGGGATTTTTTAATGAATGTATTTTAGACTAGCAAGCTGTTTATAAACATTGTTTTGTTGATATAGATGAAGCAGATAATTATCACTATTATCAAGACCCCATACATTATATTTTTAGGATGTTGGCGTCTTATCTCGATCACCATCATTAAGATAAGGGCAATAAGAACAACAAAGACAAATATCTTATAAAAATTATTTGTATATCCTGGCAACATAAACATCAAGCGCTCTTTCCATGTTGAATATTTAAGAGTTTCAGTTTTTACCTCTGGTACAACAGTAGATGTTTTAGTTTCAATTTTTTCTTCTATTGGTGTTGCTTCAAGATTTTTTACAGAAATAAAATCTTTTGTATCTGTTATTGTTTTCAAGTTCAAACCAAGAGTAGATTCTTCACCTTTAACTTCTGGGGCGACGGCGACTTTGGTTGGGGCTGGTTTCTCTTTTATCGTTTTAGGGGTCGCTTCTGTTACTGTTGGTTTTATCTCTGTCTTTGGTATTGAGGCAAATGCGGGGGCTCCAAACATCTGGACAACGTAAGTAGTTGGAGATCCATTATAATACCCTTCAGCTGTCGCTATACCGATTTCTGTGAAATGTTCGTTCATTATATTTTCTTTGTGTTTTGGAGAATTAAGCCAGGCATTCTCAACATCGACGGACTCAGTGAAATCGATAGCGAGGTTTTCTCCAGCGTAAATAAATGTATAACCAACTTTGTTGATCCAGTACCACGGAGTTATACCTGTCGGGCTTGTGTGAGCAAAATATTGCGATCCAGCCATGTCGTTTGCTTTAAGTTGCGCTGCTTTATCTAACGATTCATTTCTCGTTAGTATTTGTTCACCGTTTGTTGTTCTATCATTATTGGTAAGATCAACCAGAACAGCTGGGAGAACTGCTCCAATCATATCTTTACTTTTAACTACAAGTTTTGATATTGTAGAAAAAGATAAAAGAATAGTGACAACAACTAAAATTATTCCGATCGATGTTTCTCGAAAGAAATGAGGTTTGTAATCATTATGCTCGTGAGGAATGAATAAATGTTTAACAATATTAGTCAATATTTTCATTATTTTACAATTATACCATAAATTAATATTTTAGCAATAGAACATAGATTGCCTTTTGCCTATATCATATTTTAACATAATCTTAAGTATATAAAAACAGTCCGACGTGAATCGGACTGTTTTTATATTGAACTCTCTTTACATCTTTGGAAATGCTCCGTTTTGTGCAAGAGGAATTAATTCTGGAATTGGTAAATTAAGTGTTGGACACATGATGTTATTTACCTCTGTCTGTGTCGTTAGGTAGAATATTCCTGTTGGCTTAGTTAGACTCCATGGAGTCAAAATTTTATCGGAATGTTTTATTTGGAATGCTTTTACTGCAGCATCTGTCATTGTTCCGAATATTCCATCTATTTTCAATCCCGAATTCATATAATCGTTCAAGAATTTTTGGATTTTTTCAACAGTTGGCTTATCATTAGCCTTCAATCCTTTTTTCAAGAATTTATCTACATAAATTCCGCAAGATGTTTCAGCTCCGAGAACTTGGCCTGTTGGTTTAGTGACAACAGATCCGCCACTACTACCACCACTACTTTTCTTCTTAACGCAATCACCATTTTTGTTTATATACATTCCGTATGGAACTGATGTTTGGATTTCTCCAATATTAGGACAAACATCTTCTGTTGGTATTACTATCTCTGTACAAATGTGATCACTATTTGTTTCCATACCTTGTGGAACTTCTATTTGTATTTCTGTGATATTTAGACATAGATCGATAGGAGTAGGATTTAATGCAAAACTTGCTGTTACTTCTTTGGATGATTGAACATTTATATCTGTTCTTGATGCAGTTGTGACCCCATCACTCCAACTAGTGAAATGATAATTTGGGTTAGCAACAGCTGTGACTTCTGTTCCATCTGAACCACGATTTACAGTTTGAAGTGCACTTCCAGTAAGTGAACCATTTGCCCCGGCTGTATAGGCTAGTGAAAGAGATTCATTGTTCACGAAAGTACAATTGACCGTTGTTAAACTTGTAACAGAAATACCGGTAACTTTTGGTTGACCTTGTGTTTGAGTTCCGTTTGTACAAGAAACCGATTCAAAAGGAAAACCTTCTTTGGTAACTTCTACCACTGTGTTATTTGTTGAATCTTCGTTTATAGGAACAGAGATACTTCCAATTTCATCTGTTGTATAATTAGTTCCATTAACTTTAAATGTCCAATTAGCTCCCCCAGAAATTGTTTCTTGGTTTCCAGTGTCGATCATCTTAGTTACAGTGATTTGGCCACCGCAGAGTGCGGTTGTTAGATCAGCCAATACTGAACCCAGTGTGGCAATATCTCCAAGATAAACATCAACCAAATTTATATCTGAAAATGTTCCTGAAACTACTTGTTTGCCAGAAATCTTTTCAAGATTGTCTTGGTTTAATCCGCCTTGTGTACCGGAACTATTAATTCCAATTGCTAAAATTCTTGCTCCATTATTTTTTATTGCGTTAGCTTTTACGATAGCATCGTTTATGTCAGATAAAGCTCCATCACTTGTTGTAGGATTACCGTCGGTAATGATAACAACAAGATCTCCTTTACCTACCATTTCTCCTGCTCTAGTCAAAGCTGCGTCCCAATTCGTATATTCAGTTTTGTCGGTATGCCCGATCGAATTTATTGCATTTGTCACAGTTGTGATATCTACTGTTGGGTCAACAGAGTTAACAATATTTGTATCAAAATCAATAACTCCAACTGGGTTAGCTGGCATTAATGAACTGACTAAACTATTAGCTGCGTTTTTAACAGTAGTAATATCATTATCACTCATACTGTCTGAACTATCTAAAACCAAAACGACTTTCATTCCACAAGATTCCGACAAACTTGGATTTGTTGCTGGAGTTTGTTCTACAGAAGCTTGTGCCTTAACTGCTCCAAGACTTCCCATAGAAAAAACTAAAGCAAACATCGATGCAAAAGAAAAAACTTTTGATATAATTGTTTTTTTATTCATAACTTTAGATTTAATAATTAATAATGATAATATAAATTCACAAAAAGATAAACTTGGATATATCGACAAAATCCAATCAATATCTCGTTCATTAAATTTTTCGCCCAATTCGATACCATATTACCCCTGTTCCACTTACAAGTCAATAGCAAAAGTTGATATTAAGTGTATAAATATATCCTTATAATATAAGGTATTTAAGCTTTTTTGAGATAAAAAATTCTTTTTGTTTAGGGGAATCTTTCAATTAACCATCTCCATCATATTGCTTAATATTTTTACTTTTTTATTGGGTTTTCAGGAACAGAATTTAAGGGCGTATTTACTGGTTCGGTTTTTGGTGCTTGGTTTTGTTGGTTATTAACAGGTTCTGGTGTTTTATTCAATGTTTGGCTTTGTGTAGAACTAGATGGTTGTGCGTTAATTGTTGGGCCTTGAACATTTGATGTTTTATTTTGTTTTGGAGTTTCAGATTTCTCGGTTTCTTTGTTCTCAGTTTTGTCTTTGTTTATAAGGCCATAAATGCCAAAGCCACCCGCTACAACGATTATCGCGATGAGTAAAATCATCCAAATTGACATAGGACCCTTTAAAATAAGCCCAATTTTACTAGCATTTGCGCTCAATACATTACTTTGTTGTTGCTCATTTCCTCCTAGATTATCAGTAAGCTCCGTTCCAGATAGTACAGGGTTTGTCGCCTCAGTTGGTAGTACTGATATTTTGGGATCTATATTAATACTTGGCTTTTTTATTGAACTGACCAATACTTTACTTTTAGCGCAAGGTTTACCATCAACTATATTGAACAAATCAAGAGACCCAGCTTTACACCCAACAATTAATGGCTTTGTATCATTAGTACAATGTTTCCCTGTTGTTATGTCAAATAAATCACCAGACCCAAGAGCACACCCGATGATCACTGGCATTGTTTTGTTTGTACAAGGTTTGCCGGTATTGATATCGAAAAGATCTTTCGAACCAGATGCACACCCAATTCTCACACTTTCAGAAACTACTTTGGCACAAAGTTTGCCAGTGTTGATATCAAAAAGATCTTTCGAACCAGATGCACACCCGACTCTCACGATCGTAGTTACACCTCCATCATTATTATTGAAACTTGTCACTGATGAAAGTGAATAAGAGATGGTGTAAGTTTTGACCGAAGAGTCTGCGTTTACTTTTTCGACATTACTAAAAAACCCACCTGCGAAAAAAAATACAGTGAACACTATCGCCCAAATAAAATTGAGATTTGCAGTTCTCATTTTTTTAAACATAAATTTTACTGATCGCGCTTTAGTTTTTGGTTTAGCGGATCTCGTATTAAATTGATAAAAGATAGTTCCAAGAAACAAGAACACGTATACCTACAGATTATACCGAATGCAAACTATGTCAATAAATTTTTAAAGTGGATAACATAGAGAATATATGTCAAGATACAAAATTATAAATATCTCAACATTATTGAATTGTGTTATTTATAAAGGACATTATCCTAAAGGACATATTTATGTCCTTTATAATTAAACTTTATAAAATAGAGATATTTATATGCATAACAAACATCGTGAGGCCTTGCCTCACGATGTGGTTACACTATTTTAACCGAAGATAATAAAGCCGTTTTTTCTCAGGGAGACGTTCGATTGCATAACGAAGCATTGTTCGGGGCATTTGAAGGCTGTGGATATCTAAAAAATCAGTTAATTCACGTTCAGATGCTCTTTTGCCAGCTTCACGAAGCATCCAACCACAAGCCTTGTGGATGAGATCATGTTTGTCATTTAAGAGCATTTTAACAATTCGAAAAGTCCAATCTGACTCCCTTTTGTATATAAATGCAAATGTAGAAATAATCGCGATTCTTCTTTCCCAAATATTTTTCGACTTCGCCAAATTAATGAGAATTTTCTCCGCTAGGACTTTCCTTGTGGAGAATAGATAATCACCAACTATATACCCGGCCGAAAGATCGACTAAATCCCAATTGTTGATGTATTTTGTGTGAGCTAAATAGAAATCTACGATTTCTTTCTCCCCTAGGTCTGACCTAGGGGAAGATTTCTCCGCTAGGCCTTGCCTAGCGGAGAGAAGTTTGTATTTGTGGACAAGAATGAGTAAAGCAATAAGTCTAGCCTCGTGGTATTTATTTTTGATAAGTTTAGAAATGTCTGACAATGGCAGATCTCCATACTTAATAGCGATTTTGCGTGATTCGGGGACAGTTATCCCCAAAAACAAATCCCCTTCACCATATTGCCCCTTGCCAGTTTTAAAAAACCTAGCGAGAAGTTTCGCTTTTTCAGGGTTTGCAATTTTATGTAAATCTTTTTGTAAATTACTCAAAGTAATATTGTTCTTGGTTACCATACGGTAATTATATCAGAAATTTGCCACTATTCTTATAAGAGAATATAATGAAATTGAAAATATGTTCGTAATACTAATATTCTAAAAACTTTAACCATGAAAGATGTAACGGGGGTCAAGGTATACCAACGAGGGATTAATGGTAATACCCACTATGTTATTATCCAGGGTGGTAAACAAATTTTTACTACATTTGTTCTAGAGGTAGAGAGTAAAGATGAAGACAGAGACAAACAAAAAACAAGTGAGAAAGAAAAAGAAGAAGAACGTAAGAAACTAGAAAAACTAGAAAAGATTAAAGTTTATTTAGTTAAAGAGCTACCTGAAATAGTTAAAAAACTTTCTTCTTTCCAAAAATTTGGTTTTCCTTATCCAGAAGAGCTCTCATCTCTTGAGTCAAATCCCAGAGCAAAATTGCTCAAAATGATTTCAATTGAATTTGAAAAAAAGTAGATAACTCCGGGCAACCTTCAAAGGTTGCCCATTAAAATTTTATAAACAAAAATCCCCAAAGATGAACTTTGGGGTATTGTTATTTTCTCTGCCAAGGAAAAATTCGGTTGTCATTTTCATCGGCGGTTTTCAATTTTTTTAATTGGATTACGAATATGTGTGCGCATATGATCGCCACAAGCATTGCCATGATAGCCCAGAAGATTTCTTTATTCTCAAATTGCTTGAGCATATCGCCAAAAGCAGTGAATCCAATCAACATACACAATAAGATGGTATAAACAACTCTTTTCATATCTGTGATTTTTTCTTGATTATATCACTTATGTTAAAAACAAAAAGCCCCCTTGCGTACGAAACGCCGGGGCTAATGTTATTGCTTTTTGTATCTTACGATAACATATGCTATCACTGAGCCAAAGCCCAGTATCGGTACTATGGGGTGGTTCCAGTTGAACCAGAACCATTTATCTCCCTTATCAAGGATAAACATCACCCAAAAAATAAGATATCCAATGTTCAAATATTTCCAACCCCTTATGAGGAGCTGAGAAATTGTTTCATTTTTTTCCATTTCGTTTGTTATTGATTCTCTTATATTATATCACATAAATACTCATTTTGTCAACCCCTACACCTATTAAATATGGGTGTGGGGATGTAGCACTAAAATAGCCCTATAATTAGGGCTATTTTAGTGCTTTTTGCGTTTTTATTGATTATTTTCGGTACTTTTTAGTCTTCCACTTATCGGCTATCTTTATGCGAGTTAGTGAACGTTCAAGCTCAGATTCAAAGTGTTCAAAGTCAACGATTTCGCTATTCTCGGCCTTCTTGCGAAGCTCTTCGGCTTTGGCTTTTGCCTTCTCTATTTCAGCTTCGGTGATAGATGCGACGTGCTCGGCGAAGTCAGCGAGGATTGTCACGACAGTGACATGATTTTCTTTCTTTGTTTCTACGAATCCACCGACTACTGCCATTGGCACATGTTCGTTGTCAGAGATGGCAACAATTTCTCCTGATGCAAGAGCTGCGACAATAGGAATATGATCGGCGAGAATTGTAATCTCCCCTTCGGTAGTTGGAAGTGTAACTGAATCAACCAATTCTTCTAGAATTAGTTTCTCTGGTGTGACAATTTTTAATTGTAATTTTTTTGACATATATTTTTTATTTGACACTTAAGCTTTCGCTTTTTATTGATGATTACAGTGCTCCTCTGTCAAATATTTTCTTTCCTTACGGAAATAAAACTATTCGACACTCGGCGCCTTTATAGGGCGCCTCGCATATAGAAATCGTTTTCTGGCAAGGCGTCGTGCTTGCCTTCCAATATCTCTTTGAATGAACGAATTGTTTCTGAAAGTGGGACATATTCGCCTTTTCTTCCGGTGAATTGTTCAGCCACGAAGTTTGGTTGTGATAAGAATTTCTGAATTTTTCTTGCTCGATAAACAAGCTCTTTATCGGAATCTGAAAGTTCTTCCATTCCCAAGATGGCGATGATGTCTTGCAAGTCTTTGTATTTCTGAAGCACTCTTTGAACTTCACGGGCAACTTCATAGTGTTCTTTACCGACAATGTTTGGGTCAAGAATTGTAGATGATGAGTCTAGTGGGTCAACGGCTGGGTAAATACCAAGCTCTGAAAGTGAACGGTTTAGCACGACTGTCGAGTCAAGGTGAGAGAATGTTGTCGCTGGGGCTGGGTCTGTAAGGTCGTCGGCTGGCACATAGACAGCTTGCACAGATGTTACTGAACCTTTATCGGTTGAAGTGATTCTTTCTTGCAAGTTTCCCATTTCTGTTGCGAGTGTTGGTTGGTAACCCACAGCTGATGGAATACGCCCCAGAAGCGCAGATACCTCTGACCCGGCTTGAGTGAAGCGAAAGATGTTGTCAATGAAGAAAAGCACATCTTTACCTTCTTGGTCGCGGAAGTGTTCAGCCATTGTAAGCCCTGAGAGAGCCACACGTAGACGAGCACCAGGTGGTTCATTCATTTGTCCGAACACCATGGCCACTTTATCGAGAACGCCTGAGTCATTCATTTCGTGGTAAAGGTCGTTACCTTCACGTGTTCTTTCTCCAACTCCAGCGAAGACAGAGTACCCTCCGTGATTACTGGCGATGTTGTGAATGAGCTCTTGAATAACAACAGTCTTTCCCACTCCGGCACCTCCGAATAATCCCACTTTCCCTCCTTTTAGAACTGGGCAGATAAGGTCTATAACTTTGATACCAGTTTCAAGAATCTCAACTTTGGTAGCTTGAGAGACGAAGTCAGGAGCTTTGCGGTGAATAGGAAGATTCTTTCCATCATCTTTGAGAGGTTTACCATCGATAGGTTCACCCAAGACGTTGAACATTCTGCCGAGTGTCACCGAACCGACTGGAACGCTGATTGGCTTGCCTGTGTTTGTGACTTCGATTCCGCGTGAAAGTCCATCGGTAGAATCCATGGCGACAGCACGAACTGTGTTTTCGCCAATATGTTGTTCTACTTCAAGAACAATAGTTTTGCCATTGTTCCCTGCCTGCGCAGGCAGGTCTACCGTCAGAGCGCTATAAACATCTGGCACACCATCTTCGAATGTGACATCTACGACCGGACCGATTATTCTTTTTATTATACCTGTTGTTTTCATATGATTTCTCAAAATCATGTCTCGCAACTGTCCTTTAAAGCGAGACGATAATTGTTAATAATGCTAATAATATTTTGTTAGGCTCCTCGAGGCCTTGCCTCTCTGGCTCCTTTTGAGGCAAGGCCTCTTCCCGCCTAATTTGCTGCTGCCATTCCCGCACTTATTTCCGATATCTCTCTCGTGATTCCGGCTTGACGGGCCTTGTTGAACATAAGAGTTAAATCTTCAATCATTTCTCCTGCTGCGTCCGAAGCGTTTTTCATTGCGAGCATTCGAGATGATTGTTCTGATGCATTCGACTCGAGGAACATTTGGTATATCTGCATCCTGACCAATTTCTCTGCCAATATTCCGAGTAATTCTTCGGTGTCTCCTTCAAACAAATATGGTATTCCTTTGCTTTCTTTGACCTTCTCCCCGATATTTGCTTCTATCGATTCTTTTACTTCATCTTTAGAAACTGGGAATATTTTTTGAATTTTTGGTTTTTGTGTTAGAGCTGAAACGAAATCTGTATAGGCAATGTAAACCTTTCCATATTTCTCATCTTTAAACTCATTTGTAAGATAAGTTGAAAGAGGAATAATATCGGAAATCGCAATATTATTGTCGGGCATATTTGTGAATGTGGCAACAACATTTTGCCCAAGTCTTCGCATCGCGTTGTCGCCTTTTTTACCGACGGTGATAATGTCGAATTTCCCGTAGGTCTGACCTTTGTCCCCTAGGTCAGACCTAGGGGAGATTTCGTCTTTGATTGCCGAAATTGTTTTCTTTATGATTTGTGAATCATACCCTCCGCAAAGGCCACGATTCGAAGTGATGAGGACGATCAATGATTTCTCGTTTTTGTTCTCAATGAAGAATTTATTTGTAGTTTCTTCTACTCTACTAGAAAGTGAAGTGAGAAGTTCCCAAGAATATGAAGAATAAACACGTGACGCAAGAGTTTGCGAAATTGCTCGCTTCATTTTTGAAGCAGCGACAAGCTCCATCGCTTTCGTGATTTTCTTTGTACTCTTCACACTCTTTATTCTTCTTTTAATTTCTTTTGTTCCCGCCATATGAATTTTGCGAAATCAAAATGTTCTTTTTTGAGCTGGTCTGGCACCGGCTCCCGTCCCCCTCGTCCGAGGACCCGAAAAAAAGAATTTTTTGATGTAGCTATTTATTAAACAAAACTTCCTTTAAATTCTTCGATTACTTTTACTAATTCTTGCTCACCTGCTTCTGTAAATACTTTTGTTTCAATAACTTCTTTGTAGAATACTTTTGCATTTTTGCGAGCGTATTCGATTAATCCTTCTTCAAAGAGTTTTATCTTGTCGATTGCAACGCTGTCCATGTGCCCTTTTGTAAGAGCGTATAGAATGACAACTTGATCTTCTGTCTTGACTGGTGAGTATTGAGGTTGTTTTAGAACTTCAACGGCGCGCTTTCCGCGTTCTAGCTGATTCTTTGTACTTTCATCGAGATCAGAGCCGAATTGAGCGAAAGCTTCAAGTTCGCGGAATTGAGCGAGGTCGAGTTTCAAAGTCCCTGAAACTTTTTTCATGGCTTTGATCTGAGCAGCTGAACCCACACGAGAAACAGAGAACCCGACGTTTACAGCTGGGCGAATTCCTTTGTAGAAAAGATCTGTTTCAAGGAATATTTGTCCGTCAGTAATAGAAATAACGTTGGTAGGAATGTATGCCGAAAGGTCGCCTGATTGAGTTTCAATGATTGGCAATGCTGTGATAGAACCACCTCCGTATTCTTTATTTCTTCGGCAAGCACGTTCAAGTAAGCGTGAGTGTAGATAGAAAACATCTCCAGGGAAAGCTTCACGACCTGGTGGGCGACGTAGAAGAAGTGAGATTTCGCGATAGGCAACTGCGTGTTTGGAAAGATCATCATAAATAATCAAAACGTCTTTACCCAAGTCCATGAAATATTCTGCAATAGCGACGCCTGTATAAGGAGCGATGTATGAAAGTGCAGCACTTTCAGATGAACCAGCTGAGACGATGATTGTGTATTCCATAGCTCCGCCTTCTTCCAACCTTGTTTGCAATTTGCGAAGTTTAGAATCTTTCTGACCAATAGAAACGTAAACGCAGATCATATCTTGGCCTTTTTGGTTCAATATCGCATCTATTGCGATGGCTGTCTTACCTGTCTGGCGATCACCGATGATAAGTTCACGTTGGCCACGACCGATCGGGATGAGGGCGTCGATAGCTTTGATACCAGTTTGCACTGCTTGCGAAACTCCTTGACGAGTGATAACTCCAGGGGCAACCTTCTCGATTGGGTTTCTCTTGTCTGTTTTAATAGCACCTTTGCCATCGATTGGTTCACCGAGAGCATTCAGTACACGGCTGACTTGAGCGTCAGAAACTGGTACGGAAAGGATTTTCCCTGTGGCTCTCACTTCATCTCCTTCGCGAATTTTCGAAAATTCACCAAGAATAATAACTCCGACAGAATCTTCTTCGAGGTTGAGCACAACGCCGGCTTCACCGTTTGCGAATGTGACCATTTCTGATGCTTGGATATCTGAAAGTCCTGAAAGTTTTGCGATTCCATCGAAAACTTCGATAACGTGTCCGATTTTCTCAGCTTTTATGTCAGCTTGGAATTTCTCGATTTGTCTTTTTAAATTTTCTACAATTGTGTTTTTTATCATATAATTTTGCGAAATTATGTCGCGTAACCGTCGACTAGACGCGACGCATTAATTTGTAATTAAATAATTTTGTAATTGATTGATTTTATTTTTTAAAGTGAGATCAATTACCTCATCCCCGACTTCTATTTTGACTCCCCCTAATACATTTTCATTTTCGTTCGTGACTGCCAATATCTTTTTTGCTCCATATCTACTCATCAATATTTCTTCAATTTCGTCAGTAATCTTTTTCTCGGGAATGTTCTTATAAGTAATGTTTGCTTTTACAATTCCCTCATCAAAGTTTATCAATTCTTCTAATTTTCTCAATATTTCCGGCGCTCTGGGTATCATTCTTTTTTTTGCTAAATAATCAGTGATGTTTTGTATTGCCACATCAAGTTCGTGACCGCTCTTATCTTTGGTCATTTCATGTATTGCTAGAACTAAATTTTTAGTGGAAATTTTCGCCATATATTACATGTTGTTTATTTGCTTAACTGTTTTTTCATTAACTCCTGTATTATCATTATCTTTAAGAACTTTTTCAGTCGCGAGAACTACCAAAGAAACGATTTCTTTCTTGGCTTCTTCTATGATCTTTGCTTTCTCACTTTCAAGTGTTTTCTTTCCACTTGCAATCATAACACCAACTTCATTCTTTGCATCTTCGAGCATTTCGGCTTTTTTGGCATCGGCATCACGCTTCCCTTCTTGAAAGATTGTGTGAGCTTCGGCGCGAGCTTTATTTAAAACTTCATCATATTCTTTTCTTGTCTTTTCAATCATTTCTGCATTCTCTTTTGCGTCAGTAACTCCTTTTGCTATCTTTTCCTCTCTTTCTGTCATCAATTTCTTGAGTGGTTTAAGAGCGAACATGTAAAGAACTGCGAATACAATCCCGAAGTTGATAACCTGAGCAATGATGATTTTCCAATCTATGTGAAATGTTGTAATAAGTGAATCCATTTTAAAATAATTACTAATTAATGATTACTAATGACCGATTAATTTCCAAAAGCAAATTCGCTTCTAGTTCCTAGCCCCTAAGTTTTTAGTTTTTTCAAACTAGCCCCTAGTTGCTAGACACTAATCACTAATTTACTTGATTGAGAATGCGATAACAAGTGCGTAAATCGCGATAGCTTCCGCGAAAGCAGATGCGATAAGCATTGGAACCAATATTTTTCCTGAAGCTTCAGGATTACGGCCAATAGCTTCCATGGCTTTAGCCCCGATCATACCGATACCAATACCAGGTCCGATAGCTCCCAAACCGATAGCAATTGCTTTTGCTAGAGTTGAAATTTCCATAATGTATATGTAATTAACTTATAATAATTTCCGACTACTAATAATAAATTTATCTGACATAACAAGAAATTGCTTTTTCTTGTTATGTCATCGCATGAGCAGGTTCTTCGTGCTCATCATGTTCATCATGATCTTGCGATGCGATTGTGAAATAAACCAAAACAAGAATTGAAAAGATAAATGCTTGTATCAGGCCAACGAATATTTCTAGAAATAAGAATGGAATTGGAAGCCCGTAAGCAAGTAGTGCACTCATAGATAAAAGCAAAACTTCTCCAGCGAAAACATTACCAAACAACCGAAACGAAAGTGATGCAATTTTTGCAAATTCACCAATAAGTTCAAGTACTCCAACAAAGAAAGTGACTGGAGCGACAACAAGTACTGTCGGCTCACGGCGAATCTTCGTTATAATCCCCGCGAGTGCCTTGAGATTAACATATTTATTGAATGTTTTCCAGAGACCAATAGAAATAATACCGAAAATATTTGCCCCAACAACGGCCATAAGAGAAAGGGCTAAAGTAGTGTTGATATCTGCTGTACCACTTCGAATAAAAGGAATAAAGACCGACTCAGCTCCCCCTTTTTCGACTAAACCAAAACCACCAAATGGTAATATCCCTAGCCAATTATTTATTAGAATAAAAAAGAAAACAGAAATAGCCAAAGGAAAAACTTTGGTTGTAATAGTTCGGCTACCAGTAACTTGGTCACAGAGAGAAAAGGCTCCTTCGAGTATTATTTCAAAAAAATTTTGAATACCTTTTGGAATTTCTTTTAGTTTGCGTCTGAGTGAAATAGCGATAATTATTATAAGAAAAACGGCAATCCAACTTGTGAATAATGCGTTGGTAATAGCAAATGATCCGATGTGATAAATTGGCTCAGCATATAGAGTTGCTTCGTGTACTGGCTTCGTTTCAACTTCCGCTTGTTGGCCGAGGTCTATTTCTACTTGATTCGTATTAATTTCTGATGATGTTGTTTCCATGTTTAATTATTTAAATTTTCGTCTTTGTTTAGCAAATCTTTCTTTTCTTTAGCTTCCTTCTCGATATCTTTCAAATATTTCATTAATATTTTCAGTATTCCGCCAATTGAAATCGTAAACGCTATTGCCGTGAGCCCGATAAAGAACCATGGCTCGCTATTATATTTTTTATCTAACCATTTTCCGACAAAAAGTGCAATTATAATCGGGCATGCAATCCAACCAGAAACGTTGGCGAACATTTTTATCGCCGGCATATACCATAACTCTTTAACTTTGTTGTTGTTTTCCATAATAAGCAAAATGGGCTTTAAAAGCCTTGTGGGGATGCTATGGGGTCGCTAACCTTCGACTTCTGTCTTTTAAATGACAGAGAGTTACAGAATGAAAACAAATTACCACCCTGCGTGCGTGTGGAAAGAATCGAACTTTCGACCTCTGTCTTATCAGGACAGCGTTCTACCACTGAACTACACACGCACGCAAAGAATTAGTTTGTTTTCATTTTTAACGAGCGAACCATTTATATGCTTGTTATCTCAGGACAGTGTTCTACCACTAAACTACACACGCAATATACCAAATAACGTTCGTCTTTCAAAACTACTCCGATACTATACCAAAAAATAGCCTCTTACGCAAACAAAAATCCCCTCTCTTTCGAGTTGGGGATTTTTGTTAGATAAAAATATTATCTTTGGAAACTACCACGTGGGCGCTCTTCCATAGGACGAGCTTCGTTTACGGTAAGGTTTCTTCCTTCGAAGTCCTTTCCATCAAACATTGAGATAGCTGTAGCTGCGTCGGAATCGTTTTCCATTTCTACGAAACCGAAACCTTTTGAACGGCCAGTCATTTTATCCATGATAATGGTTGCTGAAGCGACCGCTCCTGCAGCACTGAAATGAGCTTTAAGCTCATCGTTGGTAGTCTTGTAAGGAAGACCACCTACATACAACTTTTTTGCCATATATGACAATATGCTTCTCATAGTGATACATACATATCAACTATTTGAAGAAACTAACTTATAAATGTAATCGCATTAGCGTGATTTCATTTACATGCCTCAATGTTTACACACGAAGAATGAAACTAATACCAAAACCAAAAGCTAACTACTGGGGGCAATTATAACAGATAAACAAAAATAAAGCAATACAAATATAAAAAAAGAGCCCTGAAATTTCAGGGCTCCTATCATGATCACTCTGGATACAATTTCCAACTTGTACCAGGGATTAGCCTCAATATATTTTTAAGTCTTCCTATCGTCTCATAGGGGGATAGGAATCCGTCAAAATACTGGTCTAATTCCTTGGGGATCTCACATGTTTGTGGGTTGTGAACCAGTGAATCCCCACCGTTCCCGCTTGTGTCCTGGTAAAATTTAACATGATCGGGATCTTTGGTGGAATCATACAATAACTCCATCTTCCAATTCGTAAGGTTTTCCCTTTGGTCGTATTCGTCAAGGGCGACCTCGAACTTAATACAATGTCGACCGTTAACGGTCATATTGCTGTATGAAGCTCCATTGTATTTGAGCCTTTTTGTAATCTCATAGATTACATCTAACACGGAAAAGAAGGTTTCTGTCTCCATTTTTTTAAGTTATGTATTTATAATTGAATTATCTTTGGCCATAAATTTTATAAGCAAAGATAACCCAACTATAAATAACATTAACCTAATATCAAAGAACTATTTTCTGTTTCGCTCTTTTGAGCTCATCAGCACTGATACACATCAGTGTACAGAAAGGGACTAAGTCCCTTTTGTTTTAATTTATGACCCATAAACACTAGGGCGCGCCAGTGCTTTGTGGCCGATAATCTTTCCTGACCCATCCTTTACAGCCTTGTCGACAGTAAAGAAATCATCTCTTGATATCGGCAATGACTGAAGTGCCACTACCGAAACCAAATAAATGGTTCCTTCTTCTTTTGGGGGAAGATTATTTTCTCCCTCTGAAGAGTAGGTAGTTTGATTAATGGGAAAGCCATCAATCTGGCTAAGGCTGACATTTTCTTGTTTTACCTTTAATTCTCCATTTGAAGGGAGGATTACAGCTTCTCCATTTTCGCGGATAAGTGTTACTTCCCACTTTGTTAGATTTACTATTTTCATTTTGTTTTGCCGCTCTTAACGGCTTGATTTAGTTTTTGAATGTGAATTTCAGAAAACCAAATATTTGATTCTCAAAAATTCACACTCAAACCTCAAAATGAAAACATTATCAAAGAACTTAAACTCCTCACAGTATAGCATATATCGTTGTAAAAGTCAAGGGCTAAAATGACGAATTTAGAACATTCCCAGGGGCAAGACCTCTGGGAAATTGGATTGTCAACGCTTGAGATTATATTTGTTTTGCTGGGGGCTGTTGTGTTGGTTTAGGGGCCTTTCTCTTTCTGCGTTTGAATAATCTGAATAGTTTTTTAATAATGAAAAATAACAAAATTATTCCGACTATTATTCCTGCAAATGCAAAGATCTTTGAAGAAAAAATAGATGGGTGGAGTTGTTTCTCGATAGTTCTCACATATGTCGGGTTCACTACGAGTCTGGTGGCTCCATCTTTGGTGACATAGTAAGGCACAGTTACCTTTTTGTTGCCATAAGTTGCGGTGACTTCGTATTTGGTATCATTGCCTAATTTAAATTGAACTTCACCGGCTGCGTTTGTCACACTTGATGCATCCGACGGCTTGATCGAAACTTTAGCTCCTTCGGTTGGTTGGCTTTTGTCATCTTGAACGACCACAGTTAGAGTAAGCGGAGAATTAGTTGTGTTTGTCGTATTTGTTGTTTGTGTTTTTGTGTTTTCCATTTGTCTTTAAATTATATCATAATAATATTTTTTATCATTATATTTTTCTTCTAGGTTCTGGAGTTGGTGGTATTTCGGGAGGGATCTCTATGTCTTTGATCATCTTTGCGAGTTTGATTCGGCGCAATAACATAAGAACCAGTAACCATATTCCACCACCTCCTACAATTCCACCGCCAGCTATTATAATTATTTTTGTTATGATTCCCAGTCCTTTATTTTTACCCGTATTACCCTCTTCGGTCGGTGATTTTTCTGTCGGAGTAATCGTGATCTCGTTTGGCGGCATCTCATTTTTTGTTGTGCTTTCAGAATTTGTTCTATCTTTCACTGGTGATTTAGTTGGCTTCTCTCGAGTTGGTGTTTCTTGGTTTGAAATTTCTGGCGTTGTTGCATTACTTGGCTCTTGTGGCAAAACTGGTTCTACTACTTGCTCGATTGGCGAGACCGATGAACCACCACCTTGTTTATTTTTTGGTAATGTTACGTTTGTACTATTTACCGCACTTTGACCGACAGCATTTACTGTACTGATTCTGAAATCATAACTTTGATTATTTATAAGTCCTGTGATTGTTGCAGTTGTTACGGTTGAAATTCCATCAGAGAAAATAATCCAATCTGCGACACTCGAGAGTTTGTATTCTATTATATAGTCAGTTATCGCACTTCCTCCATAATTAACTGGTGCTATCCAAGATAGTGTGACTTCTCTGTTGCCGGCTATTCCGGTGACCCCAGTCGGTGCATCGGGTATTGTGACAGGCGTAACTTGATTCGAATATGAAGATGCGGGGCTTGTGCCCATGATATTTGTGGCGGTGACATTGAAGTTATATGTGATGCCATTAGTTAGACTATTAACTACTATCGGTGAGGTTATTCCTGTACCTATTATTCCACCTGGGTTTGAGGTGACTGTATAATTTGTGATCGGGCTCCCTCCATCAAATGCTGATGGGGTGAATGAGACAGTCGCCTGCGCGTTTCCGCCTATTGCTGTCGGCGATGTTGGTGTGTCTGGGTAAGTTGCAAGCGCAGTGAATGATTGGTAAGCGTTAGATGAATTTGACCCATACAAAACTTTGATATGGAAATAATAATTACCCGGTATTAGCATCGTAGATGTGAGAGGCACATCGTAATTCTCGCCATGATTAATTAATTTTGCTGCTGTTCCGCTCCACAAATCATCCCCTCCTCCACAAAGATTCTCGGCAGAATCGGTGAGACACCAAGTGTATTGATACTCATAATTACTTATTCCTTCATTCGTAATTCTTATATTTGCTATGATATTTGGAACAGTTAGATTCGAAAAGTTTTGGATGATAACCTGAGCTGGTTCCCCAGGTGTCGCTGTTGTGGTATCGCTCGGGACACTTTGACCGATAGTGTTTATTGCGATAACTCGGAAATCGTAAGAAACCCGATTTGATAATCCAATGACCGTGGCAGTTGTACTCGTGTTCAAGCCCTCTGCAAACACTGCCCACGTGCCACCTGTTGTGAGTTGGTATTCTATAACATAATCAATTATCGTACTCCCACCATTTGACAAAGGAGCTGACCATGACAAGCCGATACTACTCCCGAGAACCGTGGATGCGAGGTTTACTGGCTGGCTTGGCTCGGTCGATAATGTGACTTCGTTTGAAGGTGAAGATTCTCCACTTGTCCCTACTGCGTTTGTGGCTTTAACTGTAAAAGTGTAAGTCGTGCCATTTGTAAGACTGGTGACGACGATTGGTGAAGAAACACTCGTGCCAGTAAAATTGCCAGGAGTTGAAGTCGCTGTATATAGAGTGATCGGTGTTCCCCCATCGAATGCTGGTGGGGTGAATGCTATGCTTGCTTGCTTGTTGCCTTCTGTTGCGATGATTGCAGTTGGCGCATCGGGGACAGTGACAGGAGTAATAGTAGTCGATGGATTCGAAGGTGAACTGCTACCAACAGAATTTGTCGCTACGACAGTGAAAGCATATTGTGTGCCATTTGTAAGACCAGAAACTGTGATCGGTGACAGATTTCCAGTCGCTGTCAGACCGCCAGGATTTGAAGTGACAGTATAATTATTGATAGTACTCCCGCCATCAAATAGAGGTGGGGTGAATGAAATAGTCGCTTGCGCGTTGCCAGCAATTCCTGAAACAGCAGTCGGCGCATCGGGAACTGTTATCGGCATTGCACTTGTCTCGAGACTTGAACTTCCTTGACCGACATCGTTTACAGAATAAATTCTGAAGTCATATGAATGTGCATTCGTGAGCCCAGTGACGACGCTGTGCGTATTTGTCGAGACTCCATCGGCAAATAGCGACCAGACAGTCGGTTCGCTCGATAGTTTGTATTCGATAGCATAATCGGTTATAGGTGAACCCCCGTTCCAGATTGGAGCGGTCCAAGACAAACTGACTTGTGCATTTCCTGCTACAGCAATCGGTGTCGTCGGTGCGTCTGATACGGTGGCCGGCGTCACAGGATTGGAATCGGCCGACGCCGGCCCCGTTCCCGCCGCATTTGTCGCTGTAACTGTGAATTTGTATTCGGTACCGTTTGAGAGACCAGTGACAACGATTGGTGAACTACTCCCCGTGCTTACTTGATTCCCATGGTTTGATGTGACGGTATAACTTGTGATTGGGCTCCCTCCATTAAATACTGGTGCAGTGAATGCCACACTCGCTTGTGTGTTTCCACGAGTTGCAACTATTGCAGTCGGAGTATTGGGAACAGTTATAGGTGTGGCTGTAGCAGTCGCGCTTATCGTCCCTTGGCCGATTGCATTTACTGCAGAAATTCTGAAATCGTACGATGAACCATTCACAAGCCCGGTGACAGTACCTGTCGTATTCGTCGAAGTTCCATCGGCAAATGTTGACCAAGTAGTTGGCTCGCTTGTGAGTTTGTATTCGATAATATAGTCGGTGATTGCTGTTCCTCCATTGTATGCTGGTGCTGACCAAGTAAGGTTCGCGAGTGCATTACCACCCGATGCGCCGACTGCAGTCGGTGCATCGGGCGCATTTGCAAATATCCAACCACTATTATTCCCACCATTCGTCGAATGACTTGCAAACCATTTGTTGGCAGGAGTAGCTGTTGAATAACTTAAGTTTAAATAGTCAGCTACAACATTTGTCGCACCTGTATAGTTTAAAGTGTGTGTTGCCCCGGTGATACTTGAAATTGTGATTGGATTTAATGCAGTACCGATTGCGGTAAACTTTCCGATTTGTTGCGTTGTGCCGGCAATGAAGCGAACAGTTCGGCCAGAATCAATTATTAATTCATTTATGGTATTAGAACCAGATATGTCAAAGTTTCCAGTATGAGAACCAGAGAACCAAACCTTGTTGAAAGTTTTACTACCCCCTGCAAATGTTATATTATTAGAACCACTTGAAGGATTTAATTTTATTGTGGAACCTTCAGCATAAAAATTATCTGCAGCCGAAAAATCAGTTGCAGTAGTAATATTGGTTAATGTCATTATGCCATTACCCATGTATACAGTCGTTATACCACCCGAACTAACAAATTGAGGAATTGTTGTATTATAATCATTAAAATCAATATTTGCACTATAACCTCTACTTATATAGCTACCCAAAATAGTACAATCTGATAAAAATGTAAAAGTACCTCTAGCCAATCCTAGATTATATAATGTTTTATTGTAAGTTTTTATATTAAAGCTACCATTCCCCATTAATGCTAAATATATATTGCCTGTTGGTGTAATATTACTTCCTAATACAAAACTCCCATAACTTTCAATATTGTTTGCAAGATTAAATGTCACAGCTTGATTCACTCCACTCATATCAAGACTCCTTCCTATTCTCGGCACATTAACTGTAAGAGTCGAAGTTCCTGTAAACGATCCGGCATCAAATGTTGCATCGTCTTGTGGTAATGGCACACGACCTAGAACTGTCTTTGCTTGATCTTGATACCATTTAGTTGAATCTGACCAGTTCACTGCTCCGCTTGTATGCTTAAACCATTGCGGTTGAGCAGTTGTAAATGTTATTCCGCTATTTCCTCCGGCGTCGCCTGAGCCTCCACTTATACCCGATAAATTAATTGCATTTTGGAATTTGATATCACGAAAATCTACGTTTGAAGCTGTGACTTTTGCAGGGTCTACGGTGATAGTGCGTTGGGTGCCGATGGTGTTTGAATAAATTAAAAATCTTAGCGTTGTAGAGTTAGCTCCAGCCATTACTAGATTATTGGTAACATTAATGTTACCAGACAAACTAACATAATCTGTAGCTACTATTTTTTGTAATGTTAAGTTGTAGAACGTTAAGTTCCCAAAAATATTATATTGGGTATAGACTGTTGACGTGTCATAATTAAAAGTAAAGTTTGTCGGAGCTTGAACATCCATTCTATAAGCATAAAAACTTGAAGAACCTAATTTCAGCTCTTTTGTCCCCGCTAGAACTATAAAATCCCAGACCTTGGTTGTTTTACCATTGGTATCCCATTTACCATTAACCAAATAAATCACCACTTGCCCGTGATTATAAGCTACATCAAAATCATCGGCATTGGTAATCGTTATTCCCGCTCCATCGATATACCACTTATTCCAGAAATTTTTAACATTCCCATTTGTAGTATAAATTCCTGACCCTTTGGAATAAAAATTGGCGGTTCCGGTAAAATTAAAAGTAATATTTGTGGGATGCTCGGTAAGATTCCCATACACATTCAAACTATTCACACTACTCGTTAATGTCATCGTTTTTGTCAATCCCGAAAAATCTAAACTATTTGTATTAGCAACAACATCGAGAGTCACAACATTCCCATCTACACTAAATGATCCAGCCGAGAAGTAAACATTGTTTGCTGACGTTGGTACGGCTTGCCCTCCTGCACCACCATCACTTGTAGACCAGTGAGAAGTGTCAGACCAATTCCCTGCTCCTCCTACCCAGTATCTATCGAGTGGGTCGGCTGGTGTTGTTGTGGCAGTTGCACTTGCAGTTCCTTGACCAACAGCATTAACAGCACTTACTCTGAAATCATATGATGATCTATTCGATAACCCTGTCACTACTGCTGTTGCCAAAGTTGAAGTTCCATCGGCAAATACCGACCAAGTTGTCGGTTCAGTTGTTAATTTGTATTCTACAATGTAGTCAGTAATAGCCGTTCCATTATCGGCTGGTGCAGTCCAAGCAAGTGAGACTTGCCCGTTCCCAGCAGTTGGTGTTAAACCAGTCGGCGCATCGGGAAGGTTGGCAAATATCCACCCACTGTTATTCCCACCATTCGTCGAATGACTTGCAAACCATTTGTTGGCAGGAGTTGCTGTTGAATAACTTAGATTTAAATAATCACCAACGACATTCCCCGTGCCCGTGAAGTTAAGTGTGTGAGTCGCCCCAGTGATACTTGAAATTGTGATTGGGTTTAGAGCGGTACCGATGGCAGTGAGTTTGCCGATCTGTTGAGTTGTACCGGCAGTAAAGCGAACTTTGCGACCGGGGTCGATGATAAGTTCATTTATACTACTACTTCCTAGAACATCAAATGTTCCTGTGTGTGTTCCAGAAAACCAGACTTTATTAAAAGTGCTTGGTCCATATAATTGCGAGACATTGGTACCGCTTGTAGGAGTAAATTTTACCATAGACGAACCAGTTAAGGTTCCAAAAAAAACTGCTGTTGATCCGTTTGAGTTTAGTAATATGGTACTATTTTGTGCTGCTAAAGTTGTTCCAGGGTAAGAATAAAAATATCCACAAGTAATATTGTATGAATTTGTTTGAACAATACCATTATATATATAAAAATTGGTAAAAGCAGTTATGTCGCTTTGTAATGAATATGTTCCACCATATGAATAAAAATTGACAGTTCTAGTTGTTTTGTTAAAAAGGTTTAAAAATAATGATGTACGACCCATTAAATTTGTCGTATATGAATTTACAATATTGGGAGTTATATTATTCCCTAAAACAAAACTCCCATAACTTTCAATATCATTTGCAAGTGTCATTGTTACTGCTTGATTCACCGCCGACATATCAAGCGATCTTCCAATTCTTGGCACATTCACTGTGAGTGTTGAAGTCCCTGTAAACGATCCGGCATCAAATGTCGCATCATCTTGTGGTAATGGCACACGTCCGGGTGTCGTGCGAGGTGAAGCATCAGAGAACCATTTTGTTGAATCACTCCAATTCACTGCTCCACTTGTATGCTTGAACCATTGTGGTTGAGCTGTCGTAAAAGTGATTCCACTATTTCCTCCGGCATCTCCCGAACCTCCAGATATCCCTGACAAATCAATTGCATTAGCAAATTTTATATCGCGGAAGTCGACATTTGAAGCTGTGACTTTTTCAGGGTCTACGGTGATAGTGCGTTGGGTGCCGATAATACTGGAATAAATAAATAATCTTTTTGTGTCACTATTATAACCAGACAAGGTCAGATTGCCGTTTACTATTGTATTGGCATTCAATGATATCAATGGATTAGCATTCCCTGATTCAGGAATAACACTTAAATTATTACAAGTGAAAGCTCCAAAATTACCACCTGAATTAAATGTACTTAAAATTTCTACATTATAAAAAGTTTTAGTAGCACCGTTGAACCAATTTCCACCCGAGACTCTAATTATTGATGTACCAGCATTTACGGTTAAACTTGTATCATTAGATGCTCCCCATAGTAGGCCATTATTTAATTGTATCAGGGATGAACTTAGATTTAATACTTTTGCATTGGTACCAGATATTCTGAATTCATTTATATTGGATATTGTAAAGTTATTAGTACTCCAAGTACCACTTGCAAGATACAAAACAGTGACTCCAATATTCCAATTATCTTGATTCGTCCAAGTTCCGCCTACACCATCAAAATATATAACCCTCCAATTACTTGTATTCCCATTTGAAGTAATATTTACCGAAGTAGTAGCCTTGAAATATAAAGCCGATGTCCCAGTAAACGATGTTGAAAGTTTCGTCGATAACGAAAGTGACCCATACACATTTAGATTATTGGCAGTGTTAGTTAATGTCATCGTTTTTGTCAATCCCGAAAAATCTAAACTATTTGTATTAGCAACAACATCGAGAGTCACAACATTCCCATCTACACTAAATGATCCAGCCGAGAAGTAAACATTGTCTGCCGATGTTGGTACAGAAAAGCCACCAGAACCATTGTCGGCATTTGACCAGTGCGCCGTGTCAGACCAATTTCCAGTGCCACCGATCCAATATCGGTCTGCGGCACTGGCAGAAGATGGAGAAAAAATAAAAAATAAGGACGCAAAAATTGCCAACACGAAAAACTTTTTCAGTATGTTGGAATACAAAAATTGCCTACAAATATTTTTGCCAGAATCATCAGGCATTGAGTTAATTATATCATAAACAATTCCATAAATGAACGAAAAATGAACAAAAATTCGCAATTTTAAAAACCCAAAAATATTTTTTCAAAATTTATCCCAATAATCTGAGCTAGGCAAGACCTAGCTCAAGAAATTTCATAAAACCAGAACCAAAGAAAAAAGCTGAGCTAGGTCTTGCCTAGCTCAGCTTTAGCTCAACTCTTCGGGTTGGTAATCAATCCATTCAAAAATTTCATTCGAGAAAGCGTTCTTTGTAGGAAAGTAATCAGGGAATGAATCCAATAACAATATTTTTTGTTGTACTCTATTGCTTCCCAGATGATCAATAAAACTTGAATATGAATAGTTATTTAGGTATTCTATTGCCTCTTTTTTGTTTAATATTCCCTCCTCTTTCCAATCTTTCTGGATAAGTTTTATTGGGTTGAGATGAATATATGAAAATAAATATTTAAGATATACGTCGGTATCAGCGTGTTGTGATTTGAATTTTCCTTCGAATAGACCGCCAGACCTAGTATATTTTTTATTAAAATACATTGAATATGCAGTGCTTACTTTTTGCATAAATTTACTTATGCCACCCTTATCTTTTTCTGTTATAAGAATATGAAAATGATTTGGCATCAGACAGTACGCACCAATATTTACTAAAAACTTATCTCGATCAAAATCATAGACTGATAATCCATTCTTTCTGGTTAAGTTTTCTGTCTTAAGATTATTAGTACTGTTACAAGCAAATAATAAACTCATGAAATGATAATAATCATTTTTATCTTTAAATATTTTCTGTTTACTGTTTCCTCTGTTGTAAATATGATAATATTCACCCTCAACAAAATTTACTTTTCTAATAGACATATATGACAATTATATAAACAATTCCTGAGCTAGGCAAGACCTAGCTCAAAATGGCTCCAAAAAGCTGAGCTAGGTCTTGCCTAGCTCAGATAAAATTTCTTAGTATAGACAAAAAGAAAAGGGTGCCTTAGGTAGTTAACCGTTCGGACCCCTTTTCGTATTTATGGGCGTATTATATACCTATCCTTTAAATAAGTCAATATCTAAATGTGTGCAGAAATAAGCGTTATTGGTTATTCTTCGTCGCCGACTTCGCCAGAAGCGAGAGCGGTGATTATTTTATCGATACTTCCCTCCATGATGCCGGGAATGTTTGACCATGATTGTTTTATGCGGTGGTCGGTGACGCGATCTTGAGGGAAATTGTAAGTGCGGATTTTCTCAGAGCGATCGGCTGTTCCTATCTGATTCTTTCTATCACCAGAATATTTTTTGGCCTCTTCTTCATCTTTTATCATTTGAAGTTTTGAGGTGAGCATTTGCATGGCTTTTTCTCTGTTCCCTAATTGTGTTCTTTCTGTTGTACAACGAACATCTTCACCTGTCGGTTTGTGAATAAGGCGAACCGCAGTTTCAACTTTGTTCACGTTTTGGCCACCTGCACCACCTGAACGAGAATACTCTATTTCAAGATCGGCAGGGTTTATAACAATCGTCGTTTTCTTTTTGAGTGGTAAGACGGCGACCGATGCGGTAGACGTGTGGATTCGCCCATTCTTCTCGGTAGCTGGGATGCGCTGAACTCGGTGAACGCCAGTCTCATAGCGAAGCATTTTGTAGACATCTTTACCTTTGACTTCTATCGATGCTTCTTTGTAACCATCGGCGCTACTTAACGATTCGTTGAGAACCTTCCACCCCCATTTTTGTTTTTCTGAAAATCTTTCATACATGTGGGCGAGCTCCCAAGCGAAAAGTGATGCTTCGTCGCCACCCGTGCCAGCACGAACTTCAAGAATTATTTCATTTGGGAATTCTTCTTCTTCCTCCTCTTTTTTCATCATTTCTTCAAGCTGTCGCTCTATCGCCTCTTTCTGAAAATTAATATTTTGTATTTCTTCGTCTGCAATCTCACGCAAACTAGCATCTTCGGCTACCATATCATTCACCTTTTTTTCTTCACTCAAAAGTCGCTCGTATTCTAGGGCAAAATAACTTGTCTTGTGATCTTTTTTAAGTTGTTCTAAATTTTCAATCATATGCTTTAGTATTATAACATATACGGTCGTTCATAAAATAGCTCCTCTCAGAGGGTACTCAAATTTTTTACTAAAAATTTGCTCAGTTCTCGCTCCGTCGAGCTCCAAAGCCCCTCTAATAGGACTATTTTATTTCCTCCCTAAAAGTGAAACAGGATTATTAAAATTATGAGTCGCTGTCTGTGCCCTTTAGGGTAAAGCGCGAATAATTTTAATAATCCTGTGGAACGATTCACTATTTATTTCTTTGTTTTTGCGGCTACGCGCTTCTTGAAGCGATCAACACGTCCGGCTGTGTCTAGAACTTTTTCATTTCCGGTATAGAAGGGGTGGCATTGACTGCAGATTTCAACGTTGATTTTGTCCATTGTAGAACCAACTAGAAAAGTTGCTCCACATGCGCATGTAACTTCTGATTTGTTATTATATTTTGGGTGTATATCTTTTTTCATGGTTTTAGTATATTATCACGATTTTATTAATCTTGCAATAGGTCGATGTTTGATTGGATGCTTGCTGCTTTTGCCATAACTTGATCACCGTAAAAACTGTTTGCTGGCTTTTTGGAATCACATGAACGCCCGGAATAATATTTACATGCGGCATTTCGTTCACTCGTATAAGTTGCTCCACTTGCTCCCAAGTCTATAAGGTATAGTGATGATGCCATAAATGCATCACGTGGTGCCCAAGGGTCAGCTGTCGTTACCCCAAGTGCTTTCGCAATACGACCCTTCAATATGCTCCAAGTTGAAGGGATGAATTGCGATGGTCCCATCGCCCCTCCATAACCAACGCTCCCAAATGGGCAAGAAACAAGGGTTTTGAGTGGGTCTCGGCCTACAGATGCAGTGATATCGAGGAATGGTGTAATATCACGAGTAGGCTTCATTACGTTTGAAAAAATATTACCTTTGGTACTTACACCTGCCCCTGTCGTGGTGCTTGTGAGATAGCATGAGCCGACATTTGCCCCGAGATTACTTTCTTGAGTAAGAATGGCGAGTAAGAATGCAGGTCTGATGCTAGTTTGTTTTGAAGCAAGGTTTGCATATTCGAGAGCTTTCGAGAATGGGATTGCGGATGTGTCGCGGAGATTGAATAGAGCGGTCAAAATTTCATTTTTCCTTTTTGCTTTTTCGGCTAGCACTTTCTGATATTCTGCTTCTTTATCTTTACTTATTGAGAGAAGTTTTTGTTTTTCAACTTCACTCATTTCAACTTTTGCTTTGGCATTTTCCATTTCAACTTTTGTGTCGGTTTCTTGGTTTTTCTTTACTTCCAAATCTTTACGTTCTGTCTCAGTTAGTGATTTCACTCCGGTGATTTCTTCCACTGAATTTTGTATTCCTTTCTTTATTGAGGCAAAAGTATTTATATCACCATAAGCGTCTGAAATATTATCTTGAGATAGGATTAACGATATGATAGAGATATCATCCATTTGTCTTTCTTTACGGATTAATTGTGCCAATGACTCCTTCTCTTTATTGATTTTTGTATTGAGAGCTAATATTTTATTATTTTTAGCCGAAATTTCTCCTCCTAGCTTTTGGATTAATAGATTTTTTACCTTAATATCTAATTTTGATTTTTGAATTTGAGCGGTAAGAATCGAGATGTCACGTGAGATAGATACTGATTTGCCTTTTTGGCCTTCTAATTCTTTTTGTTTTGCAGCGATTTCTTTTTCAAGTTTAACTAATTCGGCTTCAAGTCGGTCTTTGTCAGCTTGGGCATTGTCTAAAACAACATCCGCCTTAATCTGTGGAATTTGGTAGAAATATGTTCCTGTTATAATTAATATTGCAATGAATACAAACGAAAAACGTTTTCTCATATAAAAACTCATAGGTATAGTATAGCATAAATGGCTCGCCGACAAAGTCGGCGAG
>JANYAX010000001.1 GCA_025361085.1 Candidatus Nomurabacteria bacterium
TCCTCATTTTAGCCGGATATGCCGGTTGTTGATTTCTGTTTGCCATAGTTATGATTCTTATTAAATTAAGGTATTAAAAGCTAGTTAACCTTTGTCACCCCAATCTAACATATTTGTCACCCCATATGGTTAACTGAACACTCGGTAGATATTATTGCTGATTTTTGCTAAAATAGGTCCGAGCCTTGTTTAAAAGGTACTCCAAATTTTAAATGTAAAAATCTTTTAGTTCTTTTGTCACTTTTTCGTCTAGAAGATTTTTTTCGGCCATCCACTCATCACAAAAAGCATGCGTTAAATAACTTTCTCCACTGTCGCCGATAATCAAAACCATCTTTTTTATTTTTTCCGAGACTGGTTCGCTCTTAATAAATTTCATGGCGTAATAGAGCATCATTCCACTTGAGTCTCCGACGAGTAATCCTTTACTCTCGGCGAAAAATCTCATAGTGTTGAATGCCTCTTTGTCGGCAACATAATCGTGTTTATCAAATAGAGCAGTGTCGATATTTTTTGGCAATATTGCTCCAGCCGGGTAACCAGGTCCTGAAATGAAATATCCGTGCCCATGTGGCGAGAAGTGGCTCGAGCCCTTTGGTTCAAGCGCTATTATTTTGGTTTGCCCATGCTCTTTGATATATTGCCCTGATCCAGAAAGGGAACTGCCAGTTCCTATTGTCCCGACCAAGTAATCTGCATCTGGAACTTGCTCAAAAATTTCTTTTCCCAAAGTATCATAGTAACCTTTAGGGTTTTCAGGGTTGTCGTATTGGTCGAGATTGATACCACCTCTTTCTTCTGCTAATCGCTTGGCCGTTTTACGGCGGATATCTACCAAGTGCCCACCCTTCTTGTCCTCATCATCACTGCAAAAATGCAATTTCCCGCCGTAAGCTTTGATAGATCGTAGTTTGTCGGCTGGGGCATGTTCATCGACAATGGCGGTAAATTTGTACCCTCGAGCCGCCGAGAGCATAGCCAGAGCTTTGGCCGTGTTGCCAGAAGAAGATTCAAAAATTTCCATCCCTCTTTTTAATTTACCAGTTTTTTCAGCCCAATCCATCAGAGATCTAGCGGTTCGATCTTTAAAACTTCCAGCTGGGTTAAAATATTCTAATTTTAGATAAATCTTCCAATCGGGTCTTGCTGTTTTTATCTCTAGTATGGGTGTGTTGCCGATGAGTTCATCGAGTTTGGTATTTATGGTCATTTTTCTATTATATAGGGGTTTTATATTTTTGTTAATTGTGATATTTTTATTAGAGTGGAATTACATTCCCTCTACTTTATAAGGAGAGGGGCAGGGGGTGAGGTGGATTAATTAATATGGAAAACAATACCGAAGAATTAAAGAAAGAAATAGAAACTCTTGAAGGCCAGATGATGGAAGGGAATTTCTGGAATGATAAAACAAAAGCGCAAGCGACGATAAAGCGGATTGCTTTTTTGAAAGACGAAATACTTGGTGCGCAGAAATACGATAAGGGGAATGCTATCCTTTCGATTCTCTCTGGTGCTGGTGGTGATGATGCCGAAGACTTTTCGGCCATGCTTCTAAAGATGTACATGAAGTATATTGAGAAAATGAATTGGAAGTGGAGTGTGATTCATGAGAATAAAAATGACAATGGTGGTTATCGCAATGTATCAATCGAGGTCAAGGGGGTTGGTTCTAAACCCCCTCTCCTTACTAAGGAGAGGGGGCAGGGGGTGAGGTCTTTTGCGGGGGTGACTGGTCCTTACGGCACACTGAAAAATGAATCTGGTGTTCATCGTTTAGTCCGCATTTCTCCATTTAATGCGAATGCCAAGCGTCACACTTCTTTTTCTTTAATTGAAGTCATTCCAGAATTTGAGAAAAGTGATAAAGTTATCGAGATTCCACAGAACGATCTCAAGATCGAACTTTCTAAATCGGGGGGCCCTGGCGGGCAGAATGTGAACAAGCGCGAGACGGCTGTTCGAGTAGTTCATTTGCCGACAAACTTATCTGTCCATGTTACTTCTGAGCGTTCTCAAGAGCAAAATAAAGAAAAAGCACTTGAGATGCTCAAAGGTAAACTTTTCAAGAAAAGAGAAGAAGACAAAAAGCGCGAAAAAGACGGTTTATCTATTTCCAAGACGACAGACATCGAATGGGGGAACCAAATCCGCTCTTATGTGCTTCATCCTTATAAAATGGTCAAAGATCATCGCACGGGAGTTGAAGTTGGTAATGTTGACTCCGTCCTTTTAGATGGTGCGATTGATGAATTTATTGAAGCCGAACGTGATTTGTGATATTCTTAATAAGGTAATGATTTATTTCAATAATGTTACAAAAAAATATCCTGGAACGGTATCATTGGAAGATATAAATATGACAATAACTCAGGGAGAATTTGTAGCTATTGTGGGCCATTCTGGTGCTGGCAAGACGACTCTAACCAAATTAATTTTAGCTGAAGAGGCTCCCACCGACGGGACTGTTTTCTTTGAATCTACCGATATCCACAAACTTTCTTCAAAAGATTTGATGAATTTTCGTCGTAAGGTCGGTATTGTTTTCCAAGATTTTCGACTTTTGTCAAATAAAACCGCCTATGAGAATATCGCTTTTGCAATGGAAGCAATAGAAAAAGACGAAAACGATATCGCTCAAGATGTTCCTCATGTACTTGAACTCGTAGATCTTACCGCCAAGGCTTCTCATTTCCCTCATCAACTTTCAGGTGGAGAGAAGCAACGCCTCGCTATTGCCCGTGCGATCATAACCCAACCCGATTTGATTATCGCCGACGAGCCAACAGGTAATCTTGACCCTATCAATACTAGTGATGTAGTGAACCTTTTGAAAAAGATAAACGATCTTGGTACAACAGTTATCATAACTACTCACAATAGAAATGTTGTTGATCAAATCAAGAAAAGAGTTATAACCCTAGAAAATGGCCGTATAATTAGGGATGATAAGGAAGGTAAATATATGTTATAATACGCCTATGTTTTTTACTAAATTAAAAAGAATAATAGTTTCAGGTTATCGTAATTTCTCACGTAGTGGTTTCACTTCCGTAGCCAGCATTCTAGTCATGACGATAACTCTCTTTGTCGTAATCTCGCTTATTTTTACTCAAGCGGCACTCAATTCATCTCTCAATGATATAAAAGAAAAGGTTGATGTGACTGTTTATTTTGTTTCAGACGCACCAGAAGCTTCGATAATGGATGTCAAAGAGGCTCTCAAGAAATTACCAGAAGTCAAAGAGATTACTTACACTTCTCAAGATGAAGCTCTGACAAAATTCAAAGAAAAACATTCCAACGATTATCTTACTCTTCAAGCTCTCGATGAATTAGGATCAAATCCACTTGGAGCATCTCTCAGTATTAAAGCAGAAGATCCCTCGCAATATGAAAGTATTTCAAAATATTTTGATAATGAATCCAATCTTTCAAGAGGTGATTTAACAATTATCGATAAAGTAGATTATAGTCAAAATAAAGTTGTCATTGACAAGCTTACCTCGATTATAAATGGTGCCAAAGAACTTGGTTTTGCCATTTCGCTTATACTAGTTATTATTTCAATATTAATTACATTCAATACGATTCGCCTTATCATTTATATGTCACGTGAAGAAATAAGTGTCATGAAGTTAGTCGGAGCCGGTGGCCGATTCATCCGTGGACCATTCATCGTTTCAGGTGTATTGGTCGGAATTCTGGCCGCTCTTCTTACCACCGTATTGTTATTTCCCGTGTCTATCTGGCTTGGAAATAGGATGACAGATTTTGTTGGGATTAATCTTTACACATATTATAAATCAAATTTCTTTCAGTTATTTATTATCATGCTAGGGTCTGGTGTAATAATTGGAAGTATATCCAGTATTTTTGCCATTCACCGTTATCTAAGAAAGTAATAAAGATACCTGTCCCGTATTAAATTTTTGATTACGTGATTTTATGATATATAATACGAGCATTGAAATATAGAAACATTATGATTAATTATAAATTAAAATTTTAATATCGGGATGAAGGACGAAAATGTAGAAAAAAATCTACCAAAATATATCTTCGTAGTTGGCGGAGTAATTTCTGGTGTGGGGAAAGGGGTAGCAGCATCATCAATCGGTCTCATCATGCAAGCACGAGGTTACAAAGTGACTTCTATAAAGATCGACCCATATATAAACGTAGACGCAGGAACGATGAACCCTACAGAACACGGAGAAGTTTTTGTGCTTGACGATGGAGATGAGTGTGATCAAGACATGGGTAACTATGAACGTTTCTTGGGAGAAGATTTGGGTCGTTCGAATTACATGACGACTGGTCGTGTGTATCAAGAAGTTATTCGTAAAGAAAGAAATCTAGAATACAAAGGCAAGAACGTTGAAGTTGTGCCCGATGTACCATTTGAAGTTATCAGAAGAATCAAAGAAGCTACAAAAAATACAAATTCAGACATTACAATTATCGAAATAGGTGGAACTGTCGGCGAATATCAGAACGTTCTTTTCCTAGAAGCTGCTCGTATCTTGAAAGCCAAGCACCCTACCGATGTCGCTTTCGTTCTCGTTTCTTATCTACCAGTACCTTCAAACCTTGGAGAAATGAAAACAAAGCCAACACAGTACGCTTCTCGAACACTCAATTCTGCTGGAGTTCAAGCTGACGTGATTATTGCTCGCGGGCCAATAGCTCTTGATAAAAAACGAAAAGAAAAGATTGCCCTATTTTGTAATGTGCCCGAGGAAAATGTCATATCGGCACCCGATGTGAAAAGTATCTATGATATTCCACTAAATTTTGAAAAAGATAAAATGGGTGAAACTCTTACAAGAGTTCTTCATTTACCAAAGAAAACTGCCAATCTTACAAAATGGAAAAATTTTGTTTCAAAAACAAAGAATGGCGAAGAGAAAGTAAAAATCGCGGTAGTTGGAAAGTATTTTGATTCTGGTGATTTCGTTCTCTCCGATGTTTATATCTCAATACTTGAAGCTTTGAAATTCTCATCATACGAATCGCACGTCGGCATCGAGATTGCTTGTGTAAATTCAAAAGATTTTGAATCAAAGAAAATTCCATTATCAATGCTCAAGAAATACGATGGGGTTATCGTGCCGGGAGGTTTTGGAGAAAGTGGTATAGAGGGTATCATTTCTGCAATCGGTTATGCTCGCAAAGAAAAGATTCCATATTTTGGATTGTGTTATGGCATGCAACTTTTAGTTATCGAATTTGCTCGTAATGTACTTGGATTGAAAGATGCAAACACACGCGAGATTAATCCTAAATCAAAAAATCTTGTTATCGACGTGATGGAAGACCAGAAAGAAAAGATCAAGAATAATAATCTTGGTGGAAGCATGAGACTTGGGGCTTACCCTGCAACGCTTGTGAAGGGAACAATAGCTAGAAATGCTTATGGTACTAGTACCATCTCGGAACGTCATCGTCACCGTTATGAAGTAAATAATGAATACAAAGAGAAATTAGAAAAGGCCGGGTTGATATTCTCTGGAATGTCTCCCGACGGAAAGCTTTGTGAAATCGCAGAATTATCTACGAAAGATCACCCTTTTTTCTTGGGAACGCAATTCCATCCAGAATTCAAAGCGCGTCCACTTTCGCCGCACCCACTCTTTTCTGCTTTCATAAAAGCTTGTATTAAGAATAAAAAGAAATAAATAAAAGAAAAACCCAAATAATTTGGGTTTTTCTTTTATTTATTTTAATGAATCTTCTCCGTTTCGTATTTTACTATTTTTTATGATTTCAAGAATTTCATCTTCGTCATCTTTTATAACATACAAACTCACGTCATTTTCATTTACAGTTTGATATTTTTCTAGTAAATTTTCTCTTATAACTTTCTCTATTGGTTGCCAGAATTCAGAACCAAAGAGGATTACTGGGATTTTCCCGATTTTCATTGTCTGCTGTAGGGTTAAAATTTCAAAAAGTTCATTTAGTGTGCCAAAACCTCCAGGACCAAAGATACAGACCTCTGTAGAGTATGACATTGTTGATTGTCTGGTGAAAAAATAGTGAAATGGAATTTCATCTGTTAGGTAAGGGTTAGCTATTTGTTCGTTCGGTAGCTTAATTGTAAGACCGACAGACTTGCCTCCAGCTTCAAATCCTCCTCTATTTGCGGCTTCCATTATTCCAGGGCCTCCTCCAGAGAGAATTGCGTACCCCAATTCTTTTGATATTCGATAAGTTAAATTTCTTACCTTTTCATAATAAGGGTGACCTTCTCTTACTCGTGTTGATCCATAAAAAGTAACTGATGGATTAAATTGGCCGACCGTCTCGAGCCCTTGATGGAACTCTTCTTGAATCATTTTTAATTTTATATCTACTACATTTTTATCATTATTATCTTGCATGTGGGTCATTGTACTATAATTTTAAACGTTTTTCAACCCGTATCGAAATTGTTTTTTCACAATTTTGTGGTACTATGATGGGTATAATTATAAATTACGGGATCGTCTAACGGTAGGACGTCGCTCTCTGAAAGCGAAAATTTTGGTTCGATTCCAAGTCCCGTAGCCAAATGGAAAATTTAAATAAAAAAATTATATATGATGAACAAGGGTTGAAACCAGGTTCAGATTATGAAAAGGGCCAGTGGAAAAATATTGCCGTTCATAATGATAAAGAGGTCAGAGGTTTCTTCGGAGAATATCGTTTTTTGAACAATTTTTGGCCAGCTAGAGTTATATTAGAAGATGATGAATACCATGCGACAGAAAATGCTTATCAAGCTTCAAAATATAAAAAAGAGATGAGAGAATATTTTAAAACTTGCACCCCTAAAGAGGCTGTAGCTTTCGTTCGAGATAACCCCATGGGTATATATACAAGAGAAGAATGGGATAAAGTTAAATTAGAAATAATGAGAAAATTGTTAGAGCAAAAATTTGATAAAAATTTAAATCCTGAAAACTATAAAAAATTAATAGAAACCGGAGATAAATATCTTGAGGAGACAAATTATTGGGAAGACAAATATTGGGGCGTAAGCAAAATTGACGCTAGTGAAAATGGAATCGGCGAAAATAATCTCGGCAAATTATTAATGGAAATCAGAAGTGAGTATCATGAGGCAAGACCTCACGATATATAAAACCTAGTACAATATAGATTTTGTAATTAAAAGAAAACAGCCCATGTTTAGTGGGCTGTTTCGTCCAGTGCTATCTGCCAGATAGGTTCCATGTCTATAGGGGTTTTAATTTCAACCCCAGACCGTCTTGTGGCAGCGTCTGCGGTTATTAGATGAAAACAATAACTTAATTATTATATTACATACATCGTAATAAAAATCAACTTTTATCGTGGAATAAAAAATAATGATATAATAAATTTATGGAAAATAATAAAAAATTATGGTTTAGAAGAAAATTGTATGGTTGGGGGTGGACACCATCAACTTGGGAAGGGTGGGTGGTTTTGCTAGTTTGGGCGGTAATTTTTGTTTCTATTGTAAGTAAAGTTAATGATCATGAAGGGATCAACAATATTGTTTTTGTATTTATCTCAGTGCTGGTTTTGCTCTTTGTTTGCTACAAAAAAGGTGAAAAGCCACGCTGGCAATGGGGAAAAAGAAAAGAAGATTAAAAGAATTAATAAATAAGTATAATATATATTATGAAAAACGATATTTGTAAAAGTAGTTCATCTTGTGCGATTTATTTTATAGGTTTTATTGGTGGAGCAATATATTTTATCTCCCATGCGACAACTTTTTGGATGGGTGTTTTGGGAATCTTGAAAGCAATAGCATGGCCAGCGTATTTGGTTTATCATTCACTCGGTTTCTTTGGCCTAAAATAGCTTTACATAATATTGTCGTGAGGCAAGACTTAATGAACCACACGTCGATTATTATAATAAAGTGATATAATCAAAATATATGATAGAAAATATTTATCCAGAAGATTGGCAACAAACAAGAGGTTTTTATTCACCAGCAAAAAAGATTGATATGGGTGATTTTTATATGATATATGTATCTGGACAACAGGTCGGCAAGAATAAAAATAATGAAGCTATTACAAACGGCATAGAAGAACAAACAGAACTTGTATTCCATGCGATTGAAAATATATTAAAATCAGCTGGTGCCTCAATGAAAGATGTTGTAAAAGCTCAAATATTTTTAACTGATATAAATGATTTTCCAAAAGTTTCTGCTATTCGAGATAACTGGTTTGCTGAAAGCAAACCAGTTAGTACATTACTTGAAGTAAATGCCATGACTCGCAAAGGAGCAAAAATTGAGATCGAAGTGACTGCCTTTATTAAAAAATAATTATAATAAATTTTGATAAAAAATATGAGAATAATAGTGGATAGTGAAGATAATATTTTAGGTCTCGGTGATGATAATAAAATGTATATATGAAATGAGCATTCAGCTACATGGGACTTGCTTCGAGTAAAATAAAGTTAGTCAACGCTCGAGATGCGTTATTGATGTATACTAAAAGTAGTAAAATAGTGTTGCGAGGCTATGAAATAAAATGGAAAATAATATAAAACTTGTTTGTTTTGATTTAGATCAAACTTTAATTGAGCAAAATAGTTGGTACAAGCTTAATCTTGGGCTTGGTGTTACTGCGGATGAAGATAAGGGTCTTTTTGAAAAATATATAAAAGATAAATTTTCTTACAAGGAATGGAATCAAGAACTACTAAAACTTTTTAAAGAAAGGAATAAAGCCAATAAAACAAACATCACAAATATTCTCTCTGAATACACTTTAAAAGATGGAGCGCGAGAAATAATTGAATACTTGAAACAAAAAGGATATATTGTTGCGATAATATCTGGTTCAATTGATATTCTGGTAGATATTGTTGCTAAAGATCTAGGAGTTAAATACAGAAGAGCATGTAATAAATTTGTATTTGATGACCAGGATATGTTAGAAAGCATTATTACGGATGAAAAAGATTCAATCCACAAAGTAGTTATTCTTCAATCAATTTGTGAAGAATCAGATATTAGAATGAATGAATGTGTATGTATTGGTGATGGGTCTAATGATCTCCCTCTTTTTGTGGAAACGGGTCATGGTATAACTTTTAAATCTTCGGTTATAGAGGCAGATGCTTGGAAAATAATTAATAATTTATTGGAGGTTAAAGAAATTTTATAATCTCTCTATGTTGGGTGTATATAGTAAGGACCGCCCTTGCTACTAAAACCGACGCCAGTGAAAATGGAATCGGCGAAAATAATCTCGGCAAATTATTAATGGAAATCAGAAGTGAGATCAAAAATGGCCAACAACTTGTTGTATAATATTATATATGAATAATCAAATAACACTTCAATGTTGAATGTACCCTTTTGTGAGATTTGACTTATTTATCAATCTGTCTTAATGTATATTTAAATATTCACATTTTAATAATTACGTTTATGACAGAAATTAGATTTTATCCTGGACAAACGAAACCGCCTTATCAAGGTAAAGTTCGTACTGTATCAGATGTCGGAGAATTTTTGGTGGCGGAAACTACCAACAGAATTTCGGCATTTGATGTCGTGTTACCACCTGAGATTCCCTACAAAGGGGCCGTTCTCAACCTTATGGCCTATTATTTCATGAAAGCCACAGAGGACATCATTCCTAATTGCATTCTGGATGTTCCTCATCCGAGAGTTGCAATTTGGAAAAAGACGACCCCGTTTAAGTTCAAGGTTATAGTCAGAGCCTTCAATACCGGCTCTCTCTACAAAAACTATACTTCAAAAGGGAAAGCAAATCCTTGGGGGTATGAGTTGCCCGAGCTTAAAAAGAATGAGAGATCGCCATTCCTCATGGTCACACCCACCACAAAAGCAGACCATGGCCACGATGAAGATATTTCGTGGGAAGAGATTGTTGAGCGCAATATTGCTACCCAGAAGGAATGGGGTTACATCTGTGGCATTGCTCTTGAACTTTTCCGTTGCGGTGCTGTGATGGCTGATATCTTTGGTCTCATACTCGTAGACACCAAATACGAATTTGGGAAAGATGACGAAGGCAACATATACCTTATTGACGAAGTTCATACACCGGACTCAAGTCGCTACTGGTATAAAGATACCTACATGTTTTCTTTTATGAGAAAGGAAGAACCGAAGGCGCTCTCGAAAGAGTTCGTGCGTAAGTGGCTTGTTGATCATGGGTTTCAATGTAACGAAGGTGATGTGATGCCAGAGTTCCCCCCTCTTTTCGTCAGAGAAATTTCCGACCGTTATCTGGAGCTTTACCAGATGATGAATTTGCTACTTGAAGAGGTGACGGGAGAAGAAGGTGGCTCTGAAGACCTCTACAACAGAGTTTGTCAGTCGCTCGAAAAATTGAGGCAGAAGAAATGACATAAACCCGGTGATTTTACTTGGAGTCAGACATTGTTAAAAATGTCTGACTTTTTTGTTTTATACTGCGAGGCAAGGCCTCGCGGTATTTCATGGTGAAGTAAGTTTTTATTTTTTAATTATCTCGAGACACTTTTGCCAAATATCGTCGAAGACTTTTTCCCATGTATAATTTTTAATAAAGTTTGCTCCGTTAGTTAGCATTTCATTTTGCAGGACAGGATTGTCTAATATCATGTTTATCTTTTCATAAAAATCTTTTGAATTTTTTGGTTCACAAAGTAGTCCAATATTTTTATTTTCTATCAATACTTTTATCCCACCGATATTTGCCAAGACAGGGATTATTCCAGAAGACATGGCCTCAAGTGGCACATTTGCGAAGTTCTCAGTACTTGATGCCGAGAAGAATAGATCAGACGATGCATATGCTTCCGATAAATCCTTTCCACCAATATGCCCGAGGAATATCGCTTCTGGCATCGCATCTTCGAGCTCTTTTTTTATTGGGCCATCACCGGCGATGACGACTACAAAATCGTCGCGTTTCTTTTTTAGTAAATTATATGTTTCAATAAAAGTTCTAAAATCTTTATACCAAATCAATCTTCCGACATATAATATTATTTTTTTATTTTCACCTTTCAGAATTTTATTTCGCCATTCATTTGAATAAAATGATTTATTAAATCTTGTTGGTTCTACTCCCCAAGGAATTGTATATGTCTTTTTTATGCCAAGGTTTATAAGTTCTTGGCTCACGGTATGAGATGGGGAAGTCACGAAATCCATTTTTTTATAAAGTTTTCTCAACATCTCCCACACAAGTGGTTCGAGTGCTGAAAGATAATAGTAGCTAAGATATTGGCAGAAGTTTGTATGATAAGTTGCGACGATTGGGATCTTATTCTTTTTTGCATATTTGAGAGCTGCCCAAGCGATCGTATCTGGACTATGAACGTGGATAATATCGGGCTTAAATTCACCCAAGGCTTTTTCGAAGCCACGCATTCCTGGCAGTGGCAATTTGTAATCTTTATATAATGGGAATGGTACCGATGATACCTCGATGACTTTTGATGTTGTTATCGATGGGTCTTCAGCCCAGCCTGTAACAATCATTGTCTCTATTCCTCTCTTTTGTGCTTCACGTACTAAAGATAAGATAACGCTGGTTACTCCGTCTTCTACTTTAAATGTACCAAGAAAATAAGCTATTTTCATATGTTTAATTTTTTAAAGAATCAGAGATTCTTTTTCTTAAGTTACTTGAAGAATAATTGTGATCACGAGTATTATAAATTATTTTAATTGGCAGATCATCACCGGTGAATGGTTTGCCACGGTGATCTTCTCCCAAAAATCTAACATCGGGGTTTAATTTTTCTAGTAATTCATACAAATCAGTTTCTGTCTCATAAAGAATTATATGATCAATATACTTACAACCTTCAAGTTTTACTTTTCTTTCCTCGATTGTTTCAATAGGTTTATTCTTTTCTGGTCTATCAATGCTTGGGTCTGTCTGGAGACCAACAATAAGAAAATCACATTGATTACGAATTTCTTTAAACATCATAATGTGTCCTGCATGCAATAAATCAAAAGCTCCGCAAGTAAATCCTTTTATCATAAATGTGATTTTTTTTAATGTATATATATTGTATCATATTACCCGCATTTGCGGGAATATGAATTCACGGTTGCGTTTTGAGTCTAAAAAGGATAGACTTCACTTTATAATAATAACAACCTGTCTAGTGTATAGACGGTTATCAATATAATATATATGGGAAATTTTCAAGGAGGAGGTAATAGAGGCGGTGGAGGTTTTAGAGGGGGCAGTAGAGGAGGGAATCATGGTGGAGGGTATCATGGTAGCAATGGTGGTGATAGAGCTGAAACGACAATGCATAAGGCTGTTTGTGATGAATGTCACAAGAGTTGTGAAGTTCCTTTCCGTCCATCAAGTGATAAACCAGTTTATTGTAATGATTGTTTCTCTAGTAAAAGAAAAGACGATGATCGTGGTGGAAGAAAAGATTTCGGAGATCGTGGACCAAAAAGAGATTTCAACGACCGTGGGTCACAATCATTTGCAAAACCAGCACCTGTTCAAGGCGATATGTCAAAACAGTTGAGTGACATAAATACAAAACTCGATAAGTTAATCAATGCGATCGGGAATCTTTCTGGCCAAAAAGTAGAATCAAAACCAGAAACAAAAACATCTACTATCGCAGTAAAAACTGAAGTCAAAAAAATACCAGTTGCTAATGCAAAAGTAAAAAAGGTTGTAGTAAAAGTTCCAGCTAAAATAGTAGCGAAGAAAGTAGTTACAAAAAAGAAGAAATAAAAAGTGAACAACAAAAGTCCTCGAAAGAGGGCTTTTGTTGTGTTAATATAAAATTATATGAGTAGAGTATTTAAAATATATTTCAGATTGAGAAGAAAACCAATAAAAAGAACAAGAAGGGTCAGTAGAGAATATCTGGAAAATAAAGAAAAAGCATTATTTTTAGCCAAAGAAAGATTAAACTACTTCAATGACTTTTATCATTTTAAATGGAATAATGTAACAATAAAAAATCAAAAGACGAGATGGGGGAGTTGTTCGCGAAAAGGGAATATCAATTTTAATTATCGGATCGCCACAATCCCACAAAAATATTCTGACTATATTATTGTCCACGAATTATGTCATCTTGAAGAGTTTAACCACTCCGATAAGTTTTGGAATCTAGTCTCTAAAACCATCCCTGGTTGGAAAGAAATACGAAAAAATTTAAGAAAGAATAGTCTCAGTGTTAATTAGAAACTTTCAATTTTGTCAAAAATGTTGTAAAGTAAGCACTTATATGGCCAATAATGAAATCGTAATACGATTCGAAAAAGTTTCATTTGAATATGGGTACAATAAACCGATATTGGACGCGGTTGATTTTTCTGTTCGTCGAGGGATGAAAGTTACAATCATGGGTCAAAACGGGGCTGGGAAAAGTACAATTTTTTCATTAATCACGGGAATTCAACATCCTGAGGATGGAGTAATAAATATTACACAGAGAAATACAATCGCACTTGGAAGACAAGTAATCTCTCGTGATGAGCTTGACCTGACAGTTAGAGAATTTTTTGCAAAATGCTTCAAAGAGAAAATATACGACATCGATCCGAGGATTGATGATGTTCTAGAAGTTGTAAATTTGAAAGGTCACGAAAAGGTTCACGAAAGAATTGTGAGATCTTTTTCTGGTGGTCAGCAAGCGCGTTTGCTTCTTGCTTCGGCACTCATTCAAGAGCCAGATATTTTACTTCTAGATGAACCCACCAATAATCTTGATAAAGCAGGTATTGCACATTTAACAGACTTTTTAGTTAAATACAAAAAAACTGTTATTGTTATTTCTCACGACGCAGACTTTTTAAATAGATTTACTGATGCCGTTCTTTATCTCGATGTTTACACAAAAAAGATTGAACAATATGTTGGTAACTATACAGATGTACGAGATCAGATCACAACCCGAATGGAGCGAGAGAATCGCAAAAATGCGTTACTATCAAAAGAAATTATTGCCAAGAAAGAACAAGCAAATGCTTTTGCGATGAAAGGTGGTAACTTGCGTTTAGTAGCGAAGCGAATGCGCGAACTCGCTGAAGAACTCGAAGAAGAAAAAGTTGATGTTCGTAAGGAAGACAAAACCATTAGGCCTTTTGTCATACCGATCCAAGAAGATATAAATGGAGATATTGTTGTTCTGTCTTCGATTTCTATTTATAAAAATCACAAAGTCAAAAAAATAAAAGTAAATTTAAAACTTCGTAAAAATAAACATTTGCTTCTTTCTGGTCCAAATGGAATAGGGAAGAGTACATTACTTGAATTAATTTCAAGCAGAAAAGAAGAAGGAGTTGTCATCTCACCCGATGTGCGGATCGGGTATTACCGTCAAGATTTTTCGACTCTTGATTTTAATGACACGGTCTATGAATCATTAGCTGATACTTCGAGAAAAGTGATCGGGAAAGTAAATGAAGAAGCGATTCGTTCTACTGTCGCAGGATTTCTAATTACTGGAGATATGGTTTACACAAAAATTGGCAGTTTATCAGAAGGGCAAAAAGGGCTTGTGGCTTTTGCCAAGCTGGTACTGACTCGCCCGGGGTTACTGATACTCGATGAGCCAACCAACCATATCAATTTCCGTCACTTGCCTGTTATTGCAAAAGCGCTTAGTGATTACAAGGGGGCGATGATCCTCGTCTCACACACTCCCGAATTTGTGGAGCAAATCCGTATCGATGAAATTCTTGACTTAGATAAATAGTCGTCTAATTAATAGAGATAAAATTAATTAATCATGGTATAATATAGATACTTATTATTAATATATAATTATATGCAATTTACTTTCAAAATTGGTTCAAAAATAAAAGAAGCATGGGTTATCTACAAAGAAAATCTCAGTATTTTTTTATTGTTGGCGCTCATGACTTTTATAATAAAAGCATTGGGGTCAAAAGATAACAGTTTGTTGACAGTTATAACATTTTTTGTCGGTTTGGTTCTATCTTACATCTGGATACGTTTTGGTTTGGATTTGGTTGATAAAAAAGCATCAGATCCATTCTCTCAAAAAGCGTTACCTACACTTAAGCAGTATTGGAATTTTCTAAAAACAACCGTTCTTGTTTTCCTTTGTATTTTAGCGGGATTTATTTTACTCATTGTTCCTGGTTTATATGTTTCTGGCCGTTTGGTTTTTGCGCTCTATATTTCTGTTGAGAAAAATCAAGGTGCGAGAGTTACAGTAAAAGAAGCTTGGGAAATGACAGATGGTTATGGGTGGAAATTATTCTGGAAGAGTGTTGTGATTGGGCTATTTATGATTGTTGGTTTCATCGCCTTCTTTATCGGTGGGTTCGTTACATACCCAGTAGGGTTCATCGTCTTTATCATTATGTATCGTGAATTTTTGAAAATGAAATCTATGGTATCTTCTACGACATCTTCTGTTACACCTGTCTCCGAGATAAAACAAGAAGAAAAAGTTGAACCAAAAGAAGAGGTGAAAGAAGAAGCCCCGCAAGCTGTTAATCACTAATTTGTTTTTTGAAAAAGCTGATAATTGTTATGTTATCAGCTTTTTCTTTTGTCAACGCGACAAAATGGTCGAATTATGCGTATAATATATGAGTAATGACAAATCATGAAGACTGTCCAAACAAAACGGATGACGAACTGGTCAAATTATCGCTTGGTAATTCGGATCATTTTTTGTGTTTAACAAGAAGATATGAGGGTAAATTACTTCATTACATTATGAGAGTTACAAAATTTAGCCGTGATGATGCCGGAGATATTCTTCAAGATGTATTTGTCAAAACATATTATAATTTAAATGATTTCAATGAAGAGCTAAAGTTTTCTTCTTGGATATATCGCATAGCGCACAATCAAGCTGTAAGTGAAATAAGAAAAAAATCAGTTCGTCCAACCATCTCTCTCGAGAAGGAAGATATTGAAAGGTTTGAGGATAGTTTCGACGTTGTTAAAGATGTAGATAATTCTTTCGATAGGGAATTGATAAACGAAGTATTGTCACATTTAGACGAAAAATATCGTGAAGTTTTAATTCTCAGATTTTTAGATGAAAAAGATTATGTTGAGATTGCCGATATTTTGAAGAAGCCAGTTAGTACTGTCGGTAATCTGATCGCAAGGGGCAAGAAACTTTTTAAAGAAGAGTATGACAAATTAGTAAATAAAGTCGGTAAATAATTTTTTATTATTATGGAAGAAAATAAAGATATAAGCCAAATAGCATTAGAAAGAATTAAGGAAAGTGGAATCAAACCAATTTCTAAAAAAGTCTTTAATCTAAAGAGGGTTCTCTTCTGGTCCCTTGTTGGGTTTGCTGTACTTGTCGGATCTGTATCATTTTCTATAACGGTTTCAATCTTGTTTAATAACGACTGGTATTTGTATAATAAATTTGGTTTCGGTTACATTTTGAAATCACTGCCATACTTTTGGCTTGTATGTTTGATTCTCTTCTCACTACTGGGCGAATTCTATTATCGCAAAACATTTTTGGGCTATCGTCATCGAATGGTCACTATCGTTGGGATCTATATAATACTAACTGTGGTGTTTGGAGTTATTTTACAATTGTTCGGCCTCGGGGAAACGATAGAGAAAACAGTCTCTCAAAATATTCCTATTTATCATGTGGTAGTTTTTGATCTAGATGAGTTTTGGTTACAACCTAAAGTTGGGCTTCTTTCTGGCAAAATTGTATCTATAGAAAATGGAGATATAAAAATAATTGATTCGGGTAATATTATTTGGACAATAAAAACTGAAAATGCCTCTGTCGGGAATGCTACAAAAATACAAATAGGAGAATCTATAAAAATAGTTGGAGGTCAAGATGACGATGGTGTATTTAGAGCAGATCAGATCTACCCGATCAATAATAGCTTTAGTCAAAGTTGTTGTTCGGTGAGATAAAATCGGACGTGCTCGCGTATTATAAGTGTAAGTGAGTTATGAACACTTACACTTATAAACATTTAACTAAAACTTTGCGAGATGTAAACAAAGTAAAACAAAATATATGAGAAATAAATTAATTATGAGCAGTTTGATGACTTTAGCGCTTGGTTTAGGAGTCTCAGGAACAGCTTTAGCAGATCAAGGAGATTTTTCCAGAAATGGCCCTAATTACACCTCGGATTTTGAGGCACAAATTACAGACGTAATGACAAATGGGGATTATTATGGATGGAAAGATTTAATTGAAAAAAGGGTTGGAGATGGTGTTACAGCAGACGTTATTACTAAAGATAATTTTGATAAATTTGTTGAAGCATGGAAGCTTGCAAATGAAGGTAAGATTAAAGAAGCAAATATGATCAAGAGAGAGTTAGAGCATCCAACGGTATAGTTGTCAGTGATGAAAAGACTTAAATGTTATATAAGCAAAATATGGGACAAGATATTTCAACATTTCGTCGCATAGCAAAAAAGCTCACAAGTTAATCGTGTGGGCTTTTTGTTATATGATATTTTGTGTTGAATATAGTCAATCTATATGGATTAATGTTATAATGGTTAAGTTATCAATTAACTCGCTTATAGCGAAATAATAGTATGAAAAAAGGATATAAAGATAATATTGAAGAATTAACTTTAGAAAATGATAATTTTCGTAAAGTTTTGTATACAGGTGAACATAGCCAACTTGTTCTCATGAGTTTACTGCCAAATGAAGAAATAGGAATGGAAATACACGAAGGGAATGATCAATTTTTCCGTTTTGAAAAAGGGAAAGGGAAGGTTATTATTGATGGAACAGAATATGATGTGAAGGATGGGGACGCTGTTATTGTTCCAAGTGGATCAAGACACAACGTGATAGCAGGATTTGATGGGTTAAAACTTTACACGATATATTCTCCAGCACATCACAAAGATGGAATAGTCCGTGCGACTGCCGATGAAGCAGAAAGTGATGCCCCAGAGTTTGATGGTGTTACAACAGAATAATAAATGATTCGTTTAATTTATAAAAAAATAATAAAACCGATTCTTTTCCTCTTCCCGGCTGATGATGTTCATACTTATTTCTTAAAGAAGGGTAGTTTGTTAGGCAGGTTTAATTTTTCTAAATCTTTAGTTAAAAAATTTTTCCTTCATAAAAATGAGTCATTAGAAGAAAATGTAGTTGGTATTGATTTTACAAATCCGATCGGTCTTGCTGCTGGTTTTGATTATGACGCTGACCTGATTGATATTTTACCATCAGTTGGTTTTGGTTTTCATACCATTGGGACTGTTACTTATTTACCATATGCGGGGAATCCAAAACCAATGCTTGGCCGACTCCCACAGTCGAAATCTTTGCTCGTAAATAAAGGTTTCAAAAGCATGGGGCTTCTGTCTGTTTTGAAGAAGATAAATAAAAGAAGGAAAGAAATACCTCTCGGGCTAAGTATAGGTTCTACGAATCAGCCGTATAAAAAGATTGAAGAAATGATAGATGATATCTGTGCTTCTTTTCAAATGGCACTCCGAGAAGATTACTTTGATTATTTTGAATTAAATATCAGTTGTCCAAATTTAATAAATGTTGAGAATCTTAAAGACAAATTTGATGAGCCCATTGGTCTTGGAATGCTACTAAACAAATTGTCATATCTTGGTATAAACAGACCTTTGTTTATAAAAATGTATTTGGAAAAAAGCGAAGAGAGCACCCTAAAACTTTGTGAAGTTGCCAATACTTATAAATTTGTAAGTGGTTTTATTTTTTCGAATCTTGTGAAAGATCGTTCAAATCCGGCTTTTGATAAAGAAGAAATAGAAAACGCGGGGCGAGGAAATTTTAGCGGTAAGCCGACCGAGAAAATTACAAACAATTTAATCAGCGCTGTTTATAAAAAATATAAAGATAGATTTGTGATTATCGGTTGTGGAGGAGTTTTCACAGGAGCTGATGCTTATGAGAAAATAAAAAGGGGGGCAACGCTCATCCAGATGATTACAGGGATGATTTATGAAGGGCCAAGTCAGATTGGCAATATAAATAAAGAGCTTGCTACACTGCTCAAAAAAGACGGATACAAAAATATAAAAGAAGCAGTGGGGAGTTATAAATAAATAGAGGGAGGTGATGTGATCACCTCCCGAATCTTGTAAACTTTTTAAGCTCTTCTGCGGGTTCGATACCGATTCTCTTGCCGCATTTTTCTCTCTGTTACTTTTATCTCTCTCGCCTCTTTTTTAGCCTGTTTAGCCTCAGGTGTGTTGCAGTTTTTTTTACGTCCGTGACACATACAAATTAGTTTAAGGTTCGACAAAATAGTTTAGTTCTTTATTACTATATTCTTTCCATAAAATTAGTCAACGTTTATAAACAATTCATTTTTTTATTTAATTTTAAACCGTGATATACTTTCAAAATGAAGAAGAAAAGCCATCTAAAAAAAGACAAAAACATGCTATATACTGGCCTTGGTGACAAGGGGACTACGACGCTTTTTGATTGCAAGCAAGGGCGCATTTCGAAAAGTTCTATCTTGGTTGAAGCGCTTGGCTCTGTCGATGAACTCAATGCATATTTAGGAGTTGTGAAAGTATATTCTGACATCGATAAGGTCTCATTGGAAGTTGGTAATAAGAAAATTCCTTATTCAAAAATAATCGAAGATATTCAACAGACACTTTTTGTTATCCAAGCCGAGCTCGGTGGTTCGAAAATGCATGTTGGTAAAAAAGAATTGAATAATATAGAAAAAATAATTGAGAAAATTGCTGAGACTATCCCACCCATCACATCTTTTACTATTTCAGGTGGGAGCCTCATAAGTTCTGGTCTTGATTTTGCCCGAACTCTTGCTCGTAAAGCAGAACGTAGAGTTATTTCAGTTTCTGATGAGGGAAATAGAAAAATCGGAGTAGGAACTATCTCGTATATGAATAGATTATCTAGTGTTTTATTTGCATTATCTAGATATGCGAACTATTTTTTTTCTATTGCCGAGAATCATCCAAGCTACAATAAATAATAATTTATTTCACAATTTTTGTTTTAGGAGTATATTGTGGTAATGCACGAAACAGATGAAAACCTGATAGAGGGTTATATAAAAGGAAATCAAAATTTTTTAAAGATACTCATAGATAGATACACTCCATCTATTTATAACTTTTCGGTACGTTTTGTAGGTGTCTCATATGCAGAAGATATAGTTCAAGATGTATTCATCAAAGCTTGGAAAAATATAAAGAAATTTGATATAAAAAAGTCGAGTTTTAAGACGTGGCTTTTTACCATCACACGCAATACAATAACTGATTATTTAAGAAAAAAGAAAATGATTTCATTTTCGAAGTTAAACAAAGACGAAGAAGAGCCATATGAAGCAACTATTGAAGATGAAGTTATTTTACCTAGTGAAGCATTAATGAAACTCGAGGATAAAGAATTTTTAAATAATATTTTAGATAAACTCCCAATTAATTATAAAGAAGTGCTAGTTCTTTATTATCAAGAAGAAATGACTTTTAAAGAAATAGGGGAACTTTTAAATAAACCTCTAAATACTGTAAAAAGCTATCATCACCGAGCCCTTATTAAAATGAAAGAAATGGTTGCACCAAGAGTGTAATTCATACGTATATATGAGTGTGGAACAAAATCTACAAAAATCATTCAAAAATGCAAAATATGAGCCAGATGGTCGACTATCTGGTGATATTTTATGTGTTATTGAATCTAAAAATTTTCAAATAATCAAATTAAAAAAATTCGGTTATTTGGGGTTGAGTATATTATCACTATCTGGAAGTATATTCTCTATCAAGATTCTTATCGAACAATCTACAAGGTTAGGTTTTTTCAGATATTTATCATTAGCATTTTCAGATGGTGGTATTATCGCACAATATTGGAAAGAATATTTACTTTCTCTGACAGATTCTTTGCCAGTTGTAAGTATTGTTCTTTCTTTTTTCTTATTGTTCATTTTATTTATTTCAATACGAAAAATGTCTTATCAATTTAAAAACAAATTATTAACAGCATAATTTAGATTTATTAAAAATTAGTGAACAGTATGAAAAACGAAACAAAGACAAAGATAAAAAATATTTTAGAATCGAAAAGTTTTCGAGCAGTAATCTATACATTGGGAGCATTGGTTCTAGCTTTTATGATATTCCAAGCCGGGTCTGTATCTGGGTTTAGAAAAGCATCATTTGGTAGAGATTGGGGGAAAAATTATGATATGAATTTTGGTTCTCCTCATCGTGGTCCTGGAATGATGGGTGGAGAGTTTGGTGATTTTGGAAATTTGCCAAATGCTCATGGTGCAATAGGAAAAATTATTAAAATAGAATTACCAAATATAATAGTTCAAGACGAGAAAGATAATACAGAGAAAGTTATTGTTATAAACAAAGATACACAGATTCGTAAAGTCCGCGATCAAATTGCGGAAGATGGATTGAAAGTAGATGATTCCGTAGTTATCATCGGAGCTCCAAATTCAAGTGGGCAAATTGAAGCAAGATTAATACGAATTTTACCAGCCCCGTTCGATATGCCAATTAAAACACAATAATTAAAGTAATTAAAATTATGATACAAAAAATAAAAATATTTGTCTTAACTCATAGAATTATGGTTGGAGCTGTAGTCGTTGTCGTCGCTGTTGGTTGTTATCTCTTATTTAAGAAAACTGCTGTCGGTGTTACTCGTTATGTTACGAGTACAGTTGAGAAGGGTAGTATAACAACGATAGTGACAGGCACAGGACAAGTAGAAGCATCAAATACGATAGACTTAAAACCGAAAGCCACTGGTGATATCGTCTATGTGGGAGTTCTAGCGGGTCAGACAGTGAGAAAGGGAACGCTCATTGCTAGTGTAGATTCTCGTGATGCAAAAGCGGCGCTCGAAAGTGCAAAAATTTCTTTAGCAAAATTAACTAGACAACCAGATACTCTCACATTACTTCAAAAAGAAAATTCTCTCACGAAATCATACAACGATGGGTGGAACACGGTATCTTCATATCTCAATGATACGACTTTGATGTTATCCAATTTGGAAGATATTTATAGTACTGGATATTTGAGGAATAATAATATTTCAGGTTCAACTCAAACGGGGAGAAATAAAGTTTCGCTAGGAGAAAAAAGTTATTATGATGCAAAAAGTAGTATTGATAAAGTAAATAAATTGTACAAGACATTATCTAGATCGAGTAAGCTTGAAGATATTAATATATTAATAAACCAAGCGTACGATTCTTCTCTCGTCATGTCTACGGCAGTTAAAAATACTGAATCCGCATTTAATTATATCGTCACTGATCTAAGTTATGAAAATAGTCCAGACACAACAACGACGAGATCAAATATTTCTTCATGGCTTTCAGATTCAAATAATTTCGTAGATAATTTATTGTTATCAATAAATTCTATAAAAGAAGGAACTATCTCTTTGTCAGATACGATTACTGGCTCAGATGAACTTGATATTCGCTCTGCACAACTATCTGTCCAGTTGAAACAAGATGCTGTGAATGATTGCTACGTCTATGCACCTTTTGACGGAATTATTGCCACACTTACAGCGAAGGTTGGTCAGTCTTCAGGAACAAGTGTGGGGACTTTAATTACCAAACAAAAAATTGCAACTATTTCTCTCAATGAAGTCGATATTGCAAAAGTAGAGTTGGGGCAGAAGGCCACGCTTACTTTCGATGCTGTAGATGGGCTTACTATTACTGGTGAAGTCGCAGAAATCGATTCTGTCGGCACAGTTTCTCAAGGAGTTGTCACATACACAGTAAAAATTAGTTTTGATACTGGAGACAATCTTGTGAAGCCAGGAATGAGTGTTTCTGCGACAATCATTACCGACATGAAGCAAGATGTGCTTGTCGTTCCAAGTAGTGCAATCAAAACTCAGAATGGAATAAGTTATGTTTCTACATTTGCTTCACCACTTGCAGCAAGCGAAACTGGAATGCAAGGATCGATATCTCTAACTCAACCAGAACAAGTTGAAGTTGGCGTCGGACTTGTCGGTGACACATCTACAGAAATAATTTCAGGATTAAAAGAAGGAAACATAATTGTTACAAAAACTATCACAAGCACTACTACAACTAAAACAGGCACACAGGCACCAAGTATTTTGAATTCTGTCGGAGGCAATCGTGCTGGTGCTAGTGCTGGGGCAATGAGAGCAACTTTCCATGATTAAAGTAACAAACATTATAAAAACATATCAAACTGGTGATGAATCCTTCAATGCGCTTTCTGGAGTTAGTTTTGAAATTAACGATGGTGAATTCGTGGCGATAATGGGTCCGTCTGGCTCCGGTAAATCCACTTTAATGCATATTCTTGGTGCTCTTGATAACCCGACAAGTGGTTCATATATTCTCGATGGCCGTGATGTGTCGACAATGACCGATGATGAACTTGCTGACATTAGGAAAGATAAAATCGGTTTCGTTTTTCAGGCCTTCAATCTGCTTCCTCGCACGACAGTTCTTCGAAATGTGATCTTGCCCCTTGTCTATGATGGAGTCGAAGAAAAAGAAAGGATCAAGCGTGCGCGCGAATCACTTTTTGCAAGCGGACTAGATGAAGCTCACTTTTCACATCTTTCCAATCAGCTTTCCGGTGGGCAGATTCAGCGTGTCGCGATTGCTCGTGCGCTTGTGAATAATCCGACGCTTATTCTTGCTGATGAACCGACAGGTAATCTAGATACAAAAACTGGTGAAATTGTTTTGGGGACATTCCAAAAATTAAATAAAGAACAAGGTAGAACAATTATTTTAATTACACATGAACCCGATGTAGCCGAACACGCGGATAGAATTATTACTATCCGTGATGGTCTCATTGTTAGCGACAACAAATTACACAGTAAAAGGATTATCAAAGATAATTAATACTTGTCCCGTACAAAGTCATGCGTGTTATACGGGATATTGGAATTTTATTAAAAAGATAGTTATATTTTGATTTTATAAATTAATTTATGTTGGTCTTGTAATCAAGACAACTTTGTATGGGATGAAAACTAAAGATATTTTACAAGAAACATTCATGGCTCTCAAAGGGAATAAAGTTCGTTCAGGCTTAACTATGCTTGGTATTGTTATTGGTATCGCTTCGGTAATCGCTATGACAGCTATCGGGGCGGGTGCTCAAAGTTCTATATCAGCATCGATTCAATCAATTGGGGCGAACCTCATAATTGTCTCACCTGGGGCACCACGAGGCGTAGGGCAACAAGTCAATCAAGGACGTGGCTCTGCCAAGACTTTGACGATGGAAGATGCCAATGCTCTTACTGCACTCTCTGGAGTCAAAGCTGTCACGGCCGAAGTCACAGGACGTTATCAAGTAACTGCCAAAGGAACAAACACAAACACAAGCGTTGATGGGGTAACCTCAACCTATACAGAAGTACGTAATCTACAAATTGACCAAGGAGATTTCATTAGTGATTCACAAAATCAAAGTGGAGCAAAAGTGGCAGTTATTGGCCCCACCGTACAAACCGATCTTTTTGGTGAAGGAACAGATGTTATTGATAAAACTATTAGAATTAAAGGAACACAATTCAAAATAATTGGATTAACAAAAGCAAAAGGAGGTTCCGGTTTTCAAAATGCTGATGATATGATTTACATTCCTCTTATTACTGCTCAAAGATATTTTTCAGGAGATCAATATGTAAGTTCGATTAGTGTTGCAGCCGAAAGCGCAGATGTGACAACGGCCGTCCAAGAAAATATTACTTCAGTACTTTTAGCTCGTCACAATATTGCTGATGCTACCTCTGCTGATTTTTCTACAATGAATCAAGCCGATATTATTGCTACTGCATCATCGGTGACAGGAACATTTACAATTCTTCTTGCTGCGGTTGCTGGTATTTCTCTTATTGTCGGCGGAATCGGTATTATGAATATGATGCTAACAACAGTGACAGAAAGAACTCGTGAGATCGGTTTGCGTAAAGCAATAGGAGCAAAACGCAAAGATATTAATCGCCAGTTCTTAATAGAAGCAGTGATGTTAACGTTTATCGGGGGAGTGGTCGGTGTTTTATTAGGGTGGGGTGTTTCGATGGGAGTGACGGCGCTCGGAGTGTTGCAGACAAAAGTTTCAATATCTTCAGTGTTGCTTGCTTTTGGGGTTTCTGCTTTTATTGGGATTGTGTTTGGTTATTATCCAGCACAACGTGCTTCGAAGTTGAACCCGATAGAGGCATTAAGGTACGAATAGTATTATTAATAATTACAAAAGACGTGAATTATATTTTGGAAAACTAGTTGAAAATAGATGATAGAAATTTTTTATAAAATAATTTACTGTGTTTTAAAAAATATGCAAAAAAATAAAAAAATTATTGTGAGTGTTGTAGTTTGTCTAGTTATTGCAATATTAAGTTTTAGTGGTGGGATGATTTATGCCGGTAAAAATATAAAAGATGCTAATGCGAGTCGCATGAATCAATTCACTCAAAGAGGATTCAACCAAGGTGATGGACAAAGATTTGGTGGTCAAGGTTTAGCAAGAGGAGGAATGGGCGGAGGTTTTGTTTCTGGTGAAGTTCTATTTATCGATAACAAGAGTATGACAGTTAAAACCCAAAATGGCGGTTCAAAAATCGTTTTCTTTTCACCAACAACGAAAGTTGAGAAAACCGTTGATGGCACAACAGCAGATGTTATCGTTGGTAAACAAGTTATGATAACTGGTGTCGCAAACACCGACGGAAGTGTAAATGCGACATCTGTCGAATTACGCACAATCCCATTGGTTGCCCCCTCTAATCTTCCTATTAAACAATAATTTATATCAATTTTAAAACCGCTCTACTTCTTCTTTGAATTAGAGTGGTTTTTATATATAATATAGAATATGGATGATATTAAAAAAGAGAGAGAAATTGTCTGGGTTCAGATTTTATATTTATTTTTAATTCCGACGCTTCTTTTATATTTCAAAGTTATACCTGGTGATTTGAGAGCCGTTTTGTTGTTTAGTGTCGCTATTCTTCTCCTTGGAATTGTTAAACACGCTAAATGGACATATGAAGATATGGGTATCCACAAGGAGTATATGCAAGATATAATTCCTTATTCTATTTTCACAGTTGCTGGAGTTTTGTTTCTCATTTGGCTTGCACAGGTTGTTCCACATGAGCCGTTTTTGAATTGGTGGAAGAATATTAAATTCTTACTTTTATTTATTCCGCTGAGTGTTATCCAAGAAATTGTTTTTCGTGGGGTTCTAATGAAAATGTTGCAGAAAGTTTTTTCTAACCCTCTTTTTGTTATTGTATTGAATTCTTTAGTTTTCGCTTTTATGCATGTGATATACCTAAATTCTATGTTTGTTCTCCCCATGACTTTTATCGCAGGACTCGGTTTCGCGTGGATGTATTACAAATATAAAAATTTGATATTAATTTCTGCTTCTCACACAGTCCTAAATTTTGTGGCTATGATACTTGGTTTCTTTATCATTCGATAAACAAGAGTGTTGGATTATTTTTATTAGATTAGGTATTATATGAATATGAAAAAAGAAACTAAAAAAACTACAAAAAAAGAGACAGAAGTGAAATACAAAAGACCATCTTGGGATGAATATTTTATGGATATTGTTCACGCTGTAGGTGCTCGAGCTACTTGTGACAGGGGGCGTACAGGGGCGGTTCTAGTCAAAGACAAGCACCTTATATCGACTGGCTACGTTGGGGCTCCAGCAGGGTGCAAAAGTTGTGATGATATAGGGCACGAAATGCATACCGTCACTCATGAGGATGGAACTATATCTAGGCACTGTATACGAACAAGTCACAATGAAGAGAATGCCATTGCTCAAGCAGCTAGAATGGGTATAAGCACAGAAGGGGCAACTTTATATTGTATGATGACTCCATGTTATACTTGTGCCAAGCTTTTAATAAATGCTGGGATCAAAAGAGTCGTCGCCGAGAAGGACTACCACGCGGGAGCTCGTAGTAAAGAAATTTTTAAAGAAGCTAAAGTCAAATACGAATTATTAAATAAAGATATGGTGACATATAAAGATATGAAATAATCTTATGAATAAAATAATCATCGGGCTCGTGGGAACTTTAGCCAGTGGAAAAGAAACAATAAAAAAATACTTAGTTGAAAAATATGAAGCGAAGGACTGTAAATTCTCGTCGAGTTTACGTGATGTTCTAGACAGATTGTCTTTGTCGGTAAGTCGTGGAAATCTGCAGAAAATTTCAACAGTTTTGCGTGAGGCCTTTGGGGAGAATTTGTTGGCAAAAACTATTGCTTCAGATGCTTCCAAGTTAGATTCTAAGATTGTTGTTATCGATGGGGTTAGAAGGTTTACTGATCTAGAAAATTTGAATCAATTACCAAACTTTATATTGGTTAAAGTTGATGCAGATCCAAAGATCAGATATGAGAGAATGAAAATACGTAATGAAAACGAAGGAGATGATCAAAAAACATATGAAGAATTTTTGGCTGATCATGAGAAAGAAGCAGACAGACAAATACATGATGTAATGAAGTCCGCTAAATATGAAATAGAAAATTCTGGGAACCTAGAAAATTTATATAAGCAAATAGATGAGATATTGGTTAAATTAAATTAACAAAAAATCCCCAATTTGATCCGTACCCTATAAAGTAGACTCAAAATAAAAGTCACTTTTGGGAGGCTAAAAGATGATTTCTGTATTCTACAAACGACATCCCGTACATATTTTTCTCGTCTGATTCGTGTTTTTCTTCAGAGATTTTTTGCCATTTAGTCATATCAATAGTAGGGAAGAAAGTGTCAGCGTCTGGGACTTCTACATCAACGTGTGTGATATAAAGCTTGTCGGCTAGATCAATAAATAATTTGTATATTTGCCCGCCACCAATCACGAAACATTCGCTATCTTCTTTTTCTGTTTGTTTCAATAAGTTTATTAATTCATCGACAGAATAGACAATTTCTATGCCTTCTCTTTTAAAAGTTTCATCTTTAGTTAAAACTATATTTCTACGGTTTGGAAGTGGTCGGCCGGGTTCACCATTTGGCCCAGTTCCTAACGATTCAAACGTTTTTTGCCCCATTATTACCGTGTGACCGCTTGTTGTTTTGCGGAAGTGTTGCATATCAAGTGGCAAATCCCAAAGAAGCGCATTCTTCCTTCCAATTTCATTATTTTTCCCAATGGCCGATATTATTGATAGAATCATAGTTTTTTATAAATGAAGCAGGATTGTTAAAATTTTTATCCGTGTCGGAGCCCTTTAGGGTAAAGCGGGAAAAATTTTAATAATTCTGCGAAATTTATCTATATAGCTATCTCAAAAGGAATTTTGTCATAGCTTTGATAATTTAATAATTTTGTATCTTCAGACTTCCAATCGAAAATTGATTTCCATTCAGATGTCTCAATAGCAGGGAGAGGGAATTTGTTTGGGTCTCGAGTTAGTTGCTCACGTGCACCATCTACATGATTTTCATATATGTGAACATCTGCCAAAAATCCAACAAGTTTTCCTTCTTTTAATCCCGATTCTTTGGCGAGCAAGTGAAGAAGAATTGCATAACTTGCAATGTTGAATGGGAGGCCGAGCATCGTATCGACAGAGCGCTGGTTCCACAACAAATTTAATTTATTATCTATGACAGTAATCTGAAAAGAATAGTGGCAAGGAGGCAATGCCATTTCACTGAACTGTTGCGGGTTCCAGGCGCTGACGATCATTCTTCTGTCTCTTGGGTTTGTTTTAAGTGTCTCAACTAATTTTTTTATTTGATCAATTCCAAGTCCATTATAATCAGTATTAAAATCTTTATAAGGAGCGTTGAAGTGACGCCATTGAAAACCATAAATCGGTCCGAGATCTCTTTCTTCCAGCATTTTCTTTTTCGACTCTTCGTCGTGACCATATGGGGCGAGTTGTGGTTTGGCCCATTCATCCCAGATGTGATTGTTTTTATCCTGCAACCATTTCTTGTCAGTAATTCCTTTTATAAAAAATTCTAATTCAGACGCGACTAATTTGAATGGCGTTTTCTTTGTTGTCAAAAGCGGAAATCCTTTCGACATATCATGTTCAAACATTGCCCCAGCTATTGTGTAAGCTTTCACACCCGTTCTTGTATTAACCAATTTACCTTCTTCTAATATTTTTTTAACTATATCTAAATATGCTCTCATACTCTCTATTATACCCAGAAGTAAAGTTATTTCAAAACTTACTACTGGATATGCTCTTTTTTGATTTTTTTCCAAACGTGGTAAAATCAACCTATTACAAACTAAAAACCACTAAATTAACATGCAAGACAAACAAGTAGAAAAGCTCATAAAGGCCGAAGAAAAAAGACAAAAAAGTGTTATAAACCTTATCGCTTCTGAGAACTATGTTTCAAACGATGTTTTAAAGGCTCTTGGTTCAAAACTAACCAATAAATACGCTGAAGGTTATCCAGGTCGCCGATATTATGGTGGAAATGAAATTATAGATAAGGTAGAAACTCTTGCGATGGCTCGTGCTCTAAAACTTTTCAAACTCAAAGGAGATGGCCCATTCGCTTCGAAAGCTCATGACCAAATATCTAAAGATATTTGGCATGTAAATGTTCAGCTTCTCTCGGGTTCGCCAGCCAATTTTGCTCTATATTCAGCTCTTGTGCCGATTGGCGGAAAAATTATGGGTATGAAGCTTACTGCTGGTGGTCACTTGACTCACGGGCACCCTCTCTCAATGACAGGTAAACTTTGGAAACCATTACAATTCGAACTTGATCCTAAAACTGAAATGATAGATTACGATGCTCTCAAAAAATTAGCAATTGCAGAAAAGCCAGATATTATAGTTTGTGGATTCACAGCTTACCCAAGAGTTGTTGATTTTAAAAAGTTTAGAGAAATCGCCGATGCGGTAGTTTACCCTGATGGAAGAAAAGGCGCAATTCTTCATGTCGACATGTCTCACTTTGCGGGGCTTGTTGCTGGTGGGGCATACCCATCTCCATTTCCATTTGCTGATTCTGTTATGAGCACAACTCACAAATCTCTCCGTGGTCCAAGACAAGCGATCCTTTGGGTAAAGAAAGATGAAAGAGGTTTTGATAAAAAATTAGATAAGATGGTAATACCTGGGTTATTCGGTGGGCCACACGAGAACAACATCGCTGGAGTTGCGATTGCTCTAAAAGAAGCGATGAAGCCAGAGTTCAAAAAATGGGCTAAACAAGTTGTGAAGAATGCAAAAACTTTAGCCAAAGAATTACAAAAACTCGGTTGGCATATTATTTCTGGTGGTACAGATTCTCATTTGATATTGATGGATACATGGATGGATGGAAAGGGAATATCTGGCAAAGAGGCAAGTATAAAACTAGAGAAAGCCGGAATCATTGTAAATATGAATACAATCCCTGGCGACACTCGCTCAGTCATGGACCCATCCGGAATTCGCCTCGGCACTTGTGCCGAAACCACTCGAGGTAAAAAAGAAAAAGATATGATAGTTATTGCCAAGAAGATGGATAAAGCCCTAAGAGGAAAATAAAATGACAAAGAATAAAAAAGAAAAATGCAAAGGAAAACTTATTGTGATTGATGGGACAGATGGTAGTGGGAAAGCCACACAAGTCGAGCTTTTAGCGAAGACCCTGAGGAACGAAGGGTTGAAGGTAAAAGTTGTAGATTTCCCAGAGTATTATAAGAATTTCTTTGGGCAATTTATTGGGCACTGCCTTTCTGAGCAATATTATAATTGGCTCAATATTCATCCAAAGATTGCTTCAGTTATGTATGCTGCTGATAGGTGGGAGTCGAGTGAAGAGATGAGAAAATGGTTGGATGAGGGTTATATTGTTATTGCAAATCGTTATGTGTCAGCTAATCAAATCCATCAAGGGGGTAAGATTATGAGTGCCAAGAAGAGGAACGATTTTTTGAAATGGCTAAACCAAATGGAATATGAGGTTTTTAAAATTCCAAGACCCGATCTGACTTTGTATTTGAGTTTACCTATCGATTTAGTCCTCAAACTTTTGAAAGATCGAGATAGTAAAATGAAAAGAGAATATTTAAAAAAGAAAAAGGATGTTCACGAAGCGGACGTGAATCATTTAATAAATTCTCGCAAAAGTGCACTCAAGCTTGTTAAAGAGATCCAGAATTTTATAAAAATTGAATGCTCAGAAAAAGGTGCAATGCTGTCACGTGAAGATATTCACAAAAAGGTGTATAAAGAAGTTAAAAAAATTATTAAGAAAATAATTTAATATTTTATTATGAAAGTAGAGATCAAAAGGATAGATAAATCATTGTCATTACCCGAATACCATACGTCTGGAGCTGTAGCTTTTGACTTATATTCAAGGTTTGATGGTATCGTTGCTCCCAAAGCATTAGAAAGATTTCCAACAAATATAATTGTTAAAATTCCTGATGGTTATATGCTTGAGATTAAGGATCGTTCCAGTACACTAAAACGAAAAGGGCTTTTGGTAAGTACTGGCTATATAGATAATGATTTTCATGGAGAGAATGATGAAATTTTGCTCCAGGTATATAATTTGACTGATAATGATGTTAAAATAGAAAAAGGGGAACGTTTAGGCCAAGGTGTTTTTATTAAGGTAGAAAAGGCAGAATGGGAAGAAGTAGAAAAAATGAAAGAAGTATTTCGTAGTGGTTTTGGTTCAACAGGATATTAATATGAAAGAACAAATAGAAAATTTAATAAAAGAAACTTTAAAAAATCTTGGGATTCCTGCCTGCGCAGGCAGGGAAGATTGTGATTTTTCTGTTGAACATCCTGATGATTTTAATAATGGTGATTATTCGACGAATGTGGCGATGGTGAGTGCCAAAAGTTTAAAAACAAATCCAAAAGAATTAGCGGAAAAGATTGTTATAACCCTTCGGCAAGCTCAGGGTGAATTTCCTGGAATACAGGAAATTCAGATTGCGGGGCCTGGGTTTATAAATTTTTATTTATCTCGAAATTTTTTTACAGAAAGTATAAATAAAATTTTGAAGGAAGGAGAAAATTGGGGGAAAAATAATTCATCTCTTGGTAAAAAAATAATGGTTGAGTATACCGACCCGAACCCTTTTAAGCCATTTCACATCGGGCACTTAATGACGAATGCAATAGGAGAATCGATTTCTCGTATTGTTGAATTCTCTGGAGCTAAAACTGTCAGGGCAAATTATCAGGGCGATATTGGGCCACATGTAGCTAAAGCGATATATGGTCTTATGAAATTTGGCATGCCTGATGAATTAAAATTAACCGCGGAAAAAGCAGAATATATTGGTGAATGTTATTCGAAAGGAAGTAATTTATATGATACTGATGAGAATGTTAAAAAAGAAATTGATGAGATAAATAAGAAGATTTATGATAAATCAGATGTTGAGATAAACAAAATTTATGATTGGGGGCGAAAAGTAACTCTCGATGCTTTTGAAGAAATATACAAAATTCTTGGAACGAAATTCAATCATTATTTTTTTGAAAGCGAGATGGCGCCTATTGGAGAGGAGATTGTTCGCGCAAATGTTATGGCCGAAGGTCCCGAGAGTAACCGAGGGATATTTGAAGATTCAAATGGCGCAATAATTTTCCATGGTGAGAATTATGACAAGAAACTTCACACACGAGTGTTTATCAATTCACAAGGCCTTCCAACATATGAGACAAAAGAAATTGGTCTCACAATGACTAAATTTGAAAAAGAAAATCCCGATCTTTCTATTGTTATCACTGCCACAGAGCAAGCCGAATATATGAAAGTAGTTCAGAAAGCTATTTCGTTACTTCACCCAGATTTAGAGAGTAGAATGAAGCATATTACTCACGGTATGATGCGCTTCGCTTCTGGTAAAATGTCGTCTAGAAAAGGGAATGTAGTCACAGGTGAATCACTTTTGCGTGATTCGATGGATGTAGTTTATGAAAAAGTTAAAGATCGTGATTTAGAAAATGGAGAAAAAAAGAAAATTGCCGAAGTAGTTGGAGTATCTGCTCTCAAATATTCAATTCTAAGGTCGTCTATTGGTAGTGATATTATTTACGATTTTGAAAAATCTATTTCTTTTGATGGTGATTCTGGTCCATATTTACAATACACTGCAGTCCGAGCAAATTCGATACTCGATAAAGCAAAAGATTTTAAAACCCCCTCGGCTGTTGGCCACTCCTTACAGGAGCAGTACACTTCTCACGTTTTGAATACAAAACATTCAAAGTCTTGCGCTTCGGATCCCATCCCGAAGCTCACCCCCTTATCAGGGGGAGAAGTAAATTCTCTTGAAAAATTAATTTATCAATTCGAAGAAATTGTTGAGTACTCATATGAGAGGCTAGAACCGCATCATATAGCGGTTTATCTTACCGAACTCGCAAGTAGTTTCAATACTTTTTATGGTAATACAAAAATTCTTGATGATGGAAACAAAAATATAGCTTATCACTTAGATCTAGTAAAAGCATTTTACCAAACAATGAAAAACGGCCTCTGGCTCTTGGGTATTGAAGTTCCAGAGAAAATGTAAAATAATCAAAAGGCAGTTTATAAAAATATAAGATACAATCAACAGCTTTCTGCTATCGCCGACAAGTGTTGATTACAATAAAAAGGTCTACACGCTTGCGATTTTAGGATATTTAAGTATAATTTGTTTATACGCGTTGAAGAGGTTATCACCTCTGAGTGTGGGGAAGAAAGCCTTAAATGGTAAGTAGAACCCTATAAATGAGAAGCCCCGCGCAAATCTGGCGGGTAAAAAGTAAGGTGGTACCACGAGAGAAACTCGTCCTTATATAGCAATTATTTTAATTGTTATATGTGGACGAGTTTTTTATTTAAAAATTAATAATAAAAACTTCGCAAATTATATTCTGAAAAAACTGTACGAGGGAAAGGTCAGACATTTTTTCATAAAATAATTTGCTTCGTTTCTTAAATATATGGAAGAAAACAAAAAATCACAATCTGCGCTTCGAGAAGAATCAGTTTTACAGTTCTGGAAAGAAAATGATACTTTCAAGAAAAGTCTCGAGAAAGAATCACCAAAGGGTGAGTATGTTTTCTATGAAGGTCCACCAACTGCCAACGGCAAACCAGGCATTCACCATCTAGAGGCACGAGCATTCAAAGATGCAATTCCAAGATATAAAACAATGCGAGGGTATCATGTTCGCCGAAAAGGGGGTTGGGATACGCACGGTCTTCCTGTGGAATTGCAAGTTGAGAAAAAATTGGGTCTTGCTTCGAAGAAAGCAATTGAAGAATATGGAATTGCAAAATTCAATCAAGAATGCAAAGAAAGCGTTTGGGAATACACCGATCTCTGGGAGAAATTTACTGACCGCATCGGTTACTGGGTAGACCAGAAGAATGCATATGTAACTTATCACAACGATTATATTGAATCTGTTTGGAATGTTATCAAAGAAGCCGACAAACAGAAATTACTTTATAAAGATTATAAAGTTGTTCCATGGTGCCCACGTTGTGGGACCGGGCTTTCTTCGCACGAGCTAGCGCAGGGGTATGTGGATGTGAAAGATTTGTCGGTGTATGCAAAATTTCGACTTGTGCAACAAGTCGTCCCGAGCGAAGTCGAGGGAAAAAGTCTTTCAATAGGTTATGATACATATATTCTTGCTTGGACAACAACCCCTTGGACACTCCCTGGTAATGTGGCTTTGGCTGTTGGTGAAGATATTGATTATGTAAAAATAGAAATTTCATCAGACCTCACCCTTGCTAAGGGGGAGGAGAAGATGGGGGTATTTTTAATTCTTGCAAAATCTCGTCTTTCTGTAATAGAAGGCGAGTATAAGACTGTTGAAGAATTTAAAGGTAAAGATTTAATCGGTTTAGAATACGAACCTCTTTACCCTTATCTCTCAAATATCCTGGCTGCGCAGGCAGGAATTTCTGATCTTGAAAAACAAAAACTCGATAAAGCGTTCAAGGTTTACGGCGCAGATTTTGTGACGACCGAAGATGGTACTGGTGTTGTGCACACTGCGGTGATGTATGGAGTAGATGACTTTGTGTTGGGAAATAAAATTGGTTTGCCAAAACATCACATGGTTGGGCTTGATGGAAAGTTCCTAGAAGGGACCGATTTCTTAGAAGGGAGATTTGTTCGTGACGAAGATGTGGCGGTAGATATAATAAAAGATTTAGCACATCGTGGCCTTCTGTTTAAAAAAGAAAAATACGAACACTCATACCCACATTGTTGGCGCTGTAAAACAGCTCTCATTTATTATGCTCGCGATTCTTGGTATATCAGGATGTCGTCTCTTCGCGATAAAATGGTAGAAGAAAATGAAAGTATAAATTGGGAACCATCATATATCAAAGACGGGCGTTTTGGTGAATGGCTCAAAGACATAAAAGATTGGGCAATTTCTCGTGAACGTTACTGGGGTACACCTCTTCCTGTTTGGAGTTGTAATGAATGTAAAAAATATGAAGTTATTGGAAGTTTGGAAGATATAAAATCAAAAACCAAAAAATCTGGAAATAAATATTTCATAATGCGTCATGGAGTATCGGAAGCTAATATTTGTGATAAGGTGAGTTGCAATGTTAATGATGTTGACCATCTTACCGAAGAAGGGAAAAAACAAGTTCTAAATTCCATAGAAGATTTAAAAAATAAAAAAATTAATTTAATAATTTCGTCTGATTTTATAAGAACGAAAGAAACAGCAGAAATTATTAAAGATACGTTAAACATTAAAGAAGAAGATTATATTTTTGAGAAAAGAATAAGAGAATTAAATGTTGGAGTTTTTGATGGGAAAACATGGAGTGAATATTATGGTTCTCGCGAAGAAAAAGATTGGTACTCTTATAAACCGCAAAGTGGTGAATCATGCAAGGAAGTCAAATTTAGAATGACTAGCTTTTTGTATGAATTAGAACAAAAATATAAAGATAAAAATATTCTAATCGTTACCCACGAAGGACCAGCTAGAATGTTATTAGCGGGAATACTTGGATTAGATGACAAAGAGACAGAAGAACAACTAGAAAATAAAATTCCGCACTTAGAAAATGCTAGTGTAACAGAACTTGATTTTATCCCTCTACCTCACAACGAAAATTACGAACTTGATTTTCATAAACCATATATCGATGAGGTTGAATTAAATTGTCAGTGTGGTGGAAAGTTAGAAAGAACAAAAGAAGTGATGGATGTCTGGCTTGATTCAGGGACGATGCCGTTTTCGCAAGATCATTATCCTTTCGATTTCCTTCCACAAAAGTCAGGACAAGTCGCGGAGGGCAGGCCATTCGAAAACAAACAATTACCTTATCCCGCAGATTTTATCTGTGAAGCGATGGACCAGACTCGTGGATGGTTCTATACCTTGCACGCCGTTGGAATGATAATGGGTAAGGGCAAAGCCTACAAAAACGTGATTTGTCTGGGTCTTCTTCTTGATGCCCAAGGAAAGAAAATGTCTAAGTCGCTTGGTAATATCGTCGACCCTTGGGAGATGATGCACAAATATGGAGCCGATACTATTCGTCTGTGGATGTATTCGGTCAATCAGCCCGGTGACCCAAAGAGTTTCGATGAGAAAGTTGTTTCTGAATTACACAATAAAGTTTTCAATTTGCTTTATAACGTTCTCGCTTTCTATGAACTCTATCGTGACCCTTCATTAGAAACTAAAACATATAAATTAGAATCTGATTCGAATATATTAGATCAGTGGATAATTGCACGTCTCTCTGAACTTACAGAAAATATGACCAAGCAACTTGACGGCTACAAACTTCTCGAACCTATCCGCGCGATTCGAGATTTCATTGATGATCTTTCGACTTGGTATTTGAGACGATCAAGAGATCGTATAAAAAATAATGATCAAGAAGCAAAAATCACAATGTACTATGTTTTGAAAACACTAGTCAAACTCATGGCTCCATTTGCGCCTTTCGCAGCCGAAGATATTTGGCAGAGATTAAAAAATAATCGTGTTTCAACAGACGAGACACGACATGATTTCGCTAAATCAGAGGTAGAAAGTGTGCATTTAGCAGATTGGCCTGAGTTACCTCTATTGGGTCTCCTTCATACAAAGGGCGAAGGGAAATATAAGGTTTTGGAAGAAATGCAACAAGTTAGAAAAATTGTTACTCTTGGGTTGCAAGCAAGACAAAAAGCTGGAATTCCAGTAAGACAACCGCTTTCGGATTTGAGTCTAAAAAATTATGAATTAGATAAAGAATATACAAAAATAATTAAAGAAGAATTAAATATTAAGATTGTCATGACAAATAGTGCAATGACAGATGAGGTAGTTATAAACACCAACATAGATCCGAAATTAAAACGTGAAGGGCAGTATCGAGAACTCGTGAGAGCAATACAAGATATTCGTAAAAAGAACGGGCTTAATCCAAGTGACATAGTTACTATTGTTGCTGATACAAATTCAAAAGGGCAAGAATTGGTAAATGAATTCAAAACCGAGCTCATGAAAGCAGTTAGTGCCAAAGATATACAGATGAAAGAAAACAGTGGAGAAGAAATGAAAATCGGAGAATTTTCATTTAAAATTTTAATCGAAAAATAAAATGGAAACAAGATTTGAAAAAGAATTAGAATCATTTAAAAAACTTGGATTCTTAAATCATCTTAATCTCTCAGAAGAAGAGGGTTTATTACGACCCGTGACTTACAATGCCCGAGCGGTTGTATTGTTAAAAAATAATAAAATAATTCTAATAAAAGCAGAAAATGGGGGATATCATTCTATTGTTGGGGGAGGAATAGAAGAGAATGAGACGATTGAGGAAGCTTTGATTAGAGAAGTTAAAGAAGAATCCGGGTATGATATTTCTATTCTTTGTAAAATTGGATATTTGGAATATTGGACTAAAAAATATAGAAAATTTGATTTTTGTTTTTTAGTCCAAGCTATCGGAGAAGCTTCTCCTCTTAGCTTAACCGAACAAGAACTTAATTTTGGGCATGAAATCCTTGAGTTAGATATTAACGATGCCTTAAAGGTATTAAAAAACGATGCAAAAGATCAAAGCAAAGTAGTCTCTATCAGATCTCTTATCCAACTAGGAGAAGCTCAAAAATGTTTAGAGAATATGGTAAAATAAGAGTATGAAAACAATTTTAATTGATGCAGCGGATTGCTTTATTATTGAACAAGAGGGTGGTTTTGTGGTTTTTAAAGACATGTATAATTTATTAGAAACATATCCTAACAGAAAAATTATATTAACTGGTGCTAATGATGAGCAAGCTATTAAATTTGGGTTAGATAAAGTGCCTTATGAAGTTTTTACCCTTAAGCATAATCCAGAAAAAACGGATCCAAGATACTATGAAATACTTTTAGAAAAGTTTGGATTGAAAAAAGATGAAGTTGTCTATTCTGAACATAATATAAATGCAGTCAAGAGTGCACAATCTGTTGGAATTAATACTTACTATTATGATAATGACAAAAAAGACATAGATTCATTAAAAAATTTTTTAGATGAGAATTTAAATTAGTCATTATTAATTGGTAATTAGTAATTATTCTAATGCATCACATTTATCACACTCATGGATTTATACTTTCGTCGCGCAATATGGGCGAGGCGAATAAGATGCTCGCGATTTATACGCGAGAGATGGGTTTGGTGTGGGCGGCGGCACAAGGGGTGAGACTTCACAAATCAAAACTTCGTTTCACTTTGCAAGATTTTTCTTATGTAAATGTTGATCTGGTTCGCGGTAAAGAATTGTGGCGCGTAACTTCAGCTCGACATGTTTCATCTTTTCCATTTGCAAGAAGTAATGCGAGCTCATTACTTATGATCACCAGAGTTAGTAAATTACTCGAACGACTTTGCCGTGGTGAAAGTCCCAGTGAAAGTATCTTCGATGATTATATTCAGGCACTTTATTTACTAGATGATGATAATATTTCTCCCGAATCTAAAGAAGCGCTTGAACTCCATTTAGTTCTTCGAATAATGAATAACTTGGGGTATATAGGAGATTCTGATATTCTCTCGAAATATTTATGTTTCTCATTTGATTATAGTAAGACAGAATCACTGCTCAAAGAACGTCAATCTATAATTGCTCATATAAATAAAGCCCTGAATGAAAGCCAATTATAAAACTTTTGTGACCCTAAAGGACTGCGATTCTTTAAGTTTTCTTTGAAAACAAGTAAATCGGGAGTATAATAACAAGATATATGGCAGATGATAATAAAAACAAAATTGAAGACATAAAAATGAATCTTTACGATCCAAACGACAAATCGATGACTCACCAAAGAGAGGGATTATTGCATCAGATTAATCATAAAGTAGATATTGATTGGAAACCAGAAGATATTCCAAAACAAGAAAGTAATATGAAAAATAAATTTAAAAAACCACCAATGTCAGGATTCAAGAAATTTTTTATCGTTTCCATCGTTTTTTTTATAGTTGCGCTTGGGTTTGCATATTACAAATTTACTCAAAATGATGTCTCTGTTTCGAGTGATAAGATCAATATAAACGTCATTGGTAATGCGTTCACTAAAGGAGGTGAGAAACTTCCTCTTCAAATAGAAGTTACCAACAGCAATAATGCCAATCTTGAACTTGCTAATTTGATCGTAGAATACCCCAAAGGAGCCGATGATAATGCTACCGATGTTGTTCGTCTACCTCGAGATACTATAGGTAAAATCAAACCCGGGGAGACGATTATTAGAAACATAGAAGTCAAACTTTTTGGCGAAGAAAATTCAATTCGTAATATCAAAGCGAGCTTAGAATATCATCCAGCTGGGTCAAATGCCATTTTTGCAAAAGATAAAATTTATCCTGTGACCATTAGTTTGGCTCCGCTGTCTCTAATCATGGAGGCTCCCGCCAATACATCTTCTGATCAACCTATTTCACTTAAGGTTACAGCAACTCTCAATACAGTTTTGCCAAGTGAGAATACAATGCTTCAAGTTACATACCCCAATAACTTTATTTTTGAGAGTGCAACGATTCCTCCTGCACTTGGGAACTCGACATGGGATCTGTCATCTCTCACAACAGAAACTCCTATAACGATTGAGATCAAAGGGCGTCTATCAGGGCAAGATGGAGATGAACAAGTATTTCATGCATACGCTGGGACAACAAATCAGACGGATCGGCTGACTATAAATGTAATTTATAGTTCTGTTCTGCAAAAAGTTACAATATCAAAACCTTTCTTAGAGGCTAAAATTCTTGTGAATGGTCAAGATCAAACAGGGTATTCTGTCTCTGGTGGGAGTACTGTTAATGCAGGAGTTGCTTGGGCTAACAATTTATCAACACGCATAACCGATGCACAGATTATTGTTAGTCTCTCTGGTAACGCTTACGATAAGACTACAGTTGACGCGGGGAATGGATTCTTTGATTCGGCCAATAATCAAATTATCTGGGATAGAAATTCTATCTCAAATTTGTCTGAAATAAATCCTGGAGAGAATGGGTCAGTATCATTTAGTTTCAAGCCCGTTTCTCTTATTGGTTTAACAAACATGATCAAGAGTCCAGAGGTTTCGATAAAAGTAAGTATAAAAGGGAGAGAGCCACAACTTGGTTCTACTTATACAGATGTAAATAATTTTTCAGAAAAAATAGTAAAACTTTTGTCAGATTTTCAAATTGCATCTTCGGTATCGTATCTTTCTGGAAGTTTACCTCCTAAGGCAGAGACCACTACGAATTACACTGTAACTTGGACACTTTCAAATTCTGCCAACAGTATATCGGGAGGTCAGGCTCACGCACTTATCCCTATATATGTAAATTGGGTAGGTGTTTCGACTGGGGAAAATGAAAATGTGACATACAACGAAGTTACTCGCGAAGTAACTTGGAATACTGGTTCTGTAAGTCCAAATACTGGGATTGATTCGAACAGAGAAGCATCGTTCATCATTTCGATTAAACCGTCTTTGTCGCAATTCGGTAGTATTCCTCAGTTGATGAAAGAAATTTATCTCTCTGGAACAGATTCATTTACGAATACTGTGATTAAAAGTACACGTGGGTCAGTAACGACAGGATCAGCAGGAGGTGATGGTCGCGTAATTCAATAATTAATAATCATTATTTTTTTAAAATGGAAAAAGAACAAAACAACTTGATGGAAACGATTATCTCACTTGCGAAAAGAAGAGGGTTTGTTTATCAGGGGTCTGAGGTATATGGTGGGCTTGCTGGAACTTGGGATTATGGTCCGCTCGGAGTTGCCCTCAAAAATAATATTAAAAATCTTTGGTGGAAAAAGTTTGTAGATTCTCGCGAAGATATGTATGGTATCGATGCTGCAATTTTAATGAATTCGGCTGTCTGGAAGGCGAGTGGTCACGTCGATACTTTTTCTGACCCGCTTGTTGAGTGTACGAAATGCCATCATCGTTTTCGCGCCGATCAATTAGAAAAGGCTGGTATTTGCAATGATTGCGGAGGGAAGACTGGAGAATCGAGACAATTCAATATGATGTTCAAAACACAAATTGGTGCTGTCGAAGATTCTTCAGCAACTGTTTACCTTCGCCCTGAAACTGCGCAAGGAATGTTTGTGAATTTTAAAAATGTTGTTGATTCTTTCCACCCAAAACTTCCTTTTGGTTTAGCTCAGATAGGTAAAGCGTTTCGTAATGAGATAACACCTCGCGATTTTATCTTTCGTGTTCGAGAATTTGAACAAATGGAAATGGAATTCTTTTTGCGCTCTGAAGATTGGGAAAAGTATTTTGAGTATTGGCGTAATGAAATGCTTTCATGGATCGAAATGATCGGAATAGATATGGACAAAGTTCATGAACTAGAAGTCGAAGGAGCTGATCTAGCCCACTATTCAAAACGAACAATCGATTTCGAATTTGATTTTCCATTCGGCAGAAGTGAACTTTACGGTTTAGCATATAGAACAGATTTTGATTTAAATAATCATAAGTTGTTTTACCAAGATGAAGGAACAAACACAAAGATTGTTCCGCATGTTATTGAACCTTCGTTTGGAGTGGATAGAACTTTGCTTGCTTTACTTTTGAGCGCATATAAAGAAGATGGAAGCGGGGAAGAGGCAAGACCATACCTCGCATTTAACCCGAGCGTTGCTCCTGTGATTTGCGCAGTGTCGCCACTTTTGAAAAATAAACCAGAGCTTCGTGATTATGCTCATCTTATATACAGACAATTAAAAGACGAATTTGGTCGTGTGATGTGGGATGATAATGGTAATATCGGCAAACGTTATCGTCGACAAGATGAGATCGGTACGCCTTGGTGTATAGTAATAGATTTCGATACTCTCACCGACAACTCTGTTACAATCCGTGATCGTGATACGGCTAAACAAGAAAGAGTCAAAAAAGAAGATATCGTTGATTACATAAAAGATAAAATGAATTAAAAAAACCCCCGACAAAATCGGGGGTTGCTTGTTAAGGGGTCATGTTTCGTGTAGATCTTTCGATCTTTTTTCTCAGACCTTTAAGTTCAGGGACAGGAGGGTTCTCTGAATCCTTCCATTCACCTTCCGGCAAAATTGGTTTTTTGAATCCCTCTGCTACTCGAAGCTCATGCTCGATCCTTGTTCTGATATTCTGTAGATTGTTGACATCATCGAAGTTCAACAGTGCGCAAACAATGTTCAAGGCGCAGGTTCTAGCATCCTTGATGCGTTTGATCTCTGTCTCCGAAAGATCTTTGGGAATACCTTCTAAAGATTTTTCAAATTGGAGATAGGGTTTATCCATACTGTTTTCGTTTATGAACCGAATGATTTCATCTTTATGCTCTGGATAATAATCCAAGAGTTCTAATCTCTTCTTTAATGACAAATCTTTTAAAAATTCATCACTTACTCTGTTTTTTTTGTGTGTCATCTGTCTTTTTTTTTGAGCGTTTATTTCATTCATAAATTATCATTAATGAAGATATAAGTCAAATAAAACTATAGTATTTTTAATAAACCAAAAATATGGTAATATCACCTTATGCAAAAAGCTATAAAAAAGACATATAAAAATGGTTTAAGGGTTATAACTGTGCCAATGAAAGATAATCCCACTGTTACGGTTCTTGTTCTTGTCGGCACGGGGAGTGACTATGAACCTAAAGAAATTAATGGTATTTCTCATTTTTTAGAGCACATGTGTTTTAAGGGCACAGTTAAGAGGCCAACATCTCAAGTTATTTCTCACGAGCTCGATTCTCTTGGTTGCCAGTACAATGCTTTCACTGGCCATGAAATGACTGGGTATTATGCAAAAGGTGACGCCAAAAATTTCAAGCAAATTTTCGATATTGTGTCAGATATTTATTTGAATTCTACTTTTCCCGAAAAAGAAATGGAGAAAGAAAAAGGAGTGATAATCGAAGAAATAAATATGTACGAAGATATGCCTCAACAACACGTGCAAGACTTATTCAGCCAAGTACTTTATGGTGACCAACCAGCGGGGTGGAATATCGCTGGTCCGAAAGAGAATATTAAAAAAATGGTGCGTGACAATTTCGTAAAGTATAAAGGGAGTCACTATGTAGCATCGAACACTCTCATAGTGGTATCAGGGAATATAACAAATGATGATGTCTACAAAGAAGTAAACAAATATTTTAAAGATATAAAATCAACTGGGAAAATTAAAAAAGTAAAAACAAAAGTATCACAAACAAATCCAAATATTTTGGTAAAATATAAAGAGACAGATCAGACGCATTTTGTATTGGGCGTTCATACTTTCTCATTGTTTGATAAAAGAAATATGGCAATCTCACTTCTAGGTGGTGTACTAGGAGCAGGGATGAGTTCGCGCTTGTTCAATAAACTTCGTGAAGAAATGGGTGTGGCATATTATGTCAGGGCTTACAATGACACCTCACTTGATCATGGAGAATTTCAGATATCTGCAGGGGTGAACAATGCTCGGACTGAAGAAGTAATCAAAGAAATTTTAAAAGAATGCAACCTATTAATGATTGAGAAAGTAAGTGAGAAAGAATTAAATAAGGTAAAGTCATTTTTAATTGGTAATATGAAAATGTCTCTTGAAGCTACCGATGATATTACCAATTTCTATGGGGGTCAGGAACTTATGAAAGGTGAGATAAAAACTCTAGAAGAAAAGATAAAAGAAATAAATAAAGTTACAGCCCTCGATATTCAAAAGATGGCAAAAGTAATATTCAAAAGTAAAAATCTTAATCTAGCCCTTATCGGGCCATTCAAAGATAATGCTAAATTCAAAGATATATTAACGTTCTAAATTATTGGCAAAATTTACGACGCGGTGTTATTATAGAAAGATGGAGGAAAAACCAAGGAACATGCATATAAGCATCTCAACAAATACTCTCATAAAGATAATTCTTCTGGGGGTTTTGGTCTTTGCAGTAATTAAATTAATAAATGTGGTTCTTATTATCCTCGTTGCGATAGTGCTCGCTTCATTTGTAGAATCAGGTGTAAAAAAGCTTAAGAAATATATAAAGAATAGGTCTGTTGCCGTTTTCCTTATTTATATAGTTGCTCTCATAATAATCGTTACTTTATCATCTATCTTTATGCCAGTGTTCATAGAGGAGGTGTCTGCACTTGTGACTTCTCTTTCCCAATATATTCCACATGGTAGTATTTTAAATACCTTCCAGCCCGATACGATTTCTGGGGCAAAAGATGTTGTTACTAGCTTATCTCACAACGCCTCTCTCGGTGATGTCATCAAAAGTGTTCAATCTTTGATATCAAGTCTTTCTGGTGGTTTCTTGGACATTTTTAATGGAGCATTTGGTGGTGTTCTTAACTTTATATTGATTGTAATTATTTCATTTTATCTATCGGTTACTGAAAAGGGGATCGAAAATTTCTTGCGTGTTATTACTCCAAGAAAAAGTGAAGAATACATAATAGGTCTATGGCAAAGAACAGAACATAAAATCGGTCTGTGGATTCAAGGACAGATGCTTTTGGGTCTTATAATCGGAGTGTTGGCATACCTTGGGCTTACGATAATCGGAGTTAAATATTCACTGGTCTTGGCAATCATAACTGCTTTCTGTGAACTTGTTCCTTTTGGGATATATCTTGCCATTATTCCCGTTGTGATATTTAGCTTTCTTGATGGTGGTGTTACAATGGCGGCACTTTCATTTGGTTTGTATTTTATTCTTCATCAATTCGAAAATTATTTGATTTATCCTTTGATAATCAAAAAAGTTATAGGCATATCTCCACTTGTTGTCGTACTTTCTATTATTATAGGGATAGAGTTGGCTGGATTTTTTGGTGTGATTCTTGCGATACCGACAGCTGTCTGTTTATTAGAATTTTTAGATGATCTTGAGAAGAAGAAAGTTCTTGCTCGAGAAACATAATATGCAAAAAACATTTTTCTTAACCACAACGCTACCTTACGTAAATGCGCCACTTCACATGGGGCATGCTCTTGAATTTGTGCGAGCCGATACGATAGCTCGCTACAAGAAACTTTCTGGTTTTGATGTCTATTTTAATACGGGGACAGATGAACACGGTTTAAAAATATTTGAAAAAGCTAAAGAAAAAGGTTTAACTGCTCAAGAATTTGTCGACCAAGGGTTTGAAGTTTTTAAAGAACAATTGAAAATGTTTGGGGTAAGTGATGATATTCACTTTATTCGTACAACCGACAAGAGCCATGAAAAAGCCGCGCAAGAATTCTGGGTTAGGGTGAATGACAATGGTTATATCTATAAAAAGAATTATGAAGCTAAATATTGTGTAGGATGTGAAAGTGGAAAGACTGATAGTGAGCTTGTAGATGAGAGATGCTCGCTCCACCCAGATGTTGAATTGAAAATAATTAAAGAAGAAAATTATTTTTTTAAATATTCAGAATTTGGAGAAAAGCTCCTAGCTTTTTACGAAAAGAACCCTAATTTTGTTGTCCCAGATTTTCGTTTTCATGAGATAAAAAACTTTGTTAAAAATGGTTTGCAAGATTTTTCTATTTCACGTTTGAAAGAAAAAATGCCGTGGGGGATAGAGGTACCAGGAGATAATACTCAAGTAATGTATGTTTGGTTTGACGCGCTTGTAAATTATATCTCGACACTTGGTTGGCCCTTCGCTGATGCTCAGGACCTTCGGCCCTTCGAACAAAATAATTTTGAAAAATACTGGGTGAATGGGAATCCAACGCAATATTGTGGAAAAGATAATACTCGTTTTCAGGCGGCTATGTGGCAAGCAATGCTTATGGCTGCGGGTGTTCCAAATTCACATCAAATAATCGTAAATGGGTTTATCACAGGAGAAGGGGGAATTCGTATGTCTAAATCACTTGGTAATGGTGTAGACCCACGCGATATTGTGGGTGAATATGGCACAGATGCGCTCCGATATTTCTTGCTTCGCGAAGTCGGAAGTTTTGAAGATAGCCCATTTACGGTTGAACGATTCAAAGATGCTTACAATTCAGGATTAGCAAACGGGTTGGGAAATTTGACGTCGAGGATTTTGACTTTATCGGAAAAATATTTGACCCCCTCTGCCTCCGGCATCTCCCCCTTAGCAGGGGGAGAAAAATACGTTTTTCATACAGAGTTTACTAATCACTTAGAAAATTTTGATATTCAAAAAGCAACAGAATTTATTTGGCAGAAAATAGGAGATCTAGATAAGAGAATTCAAGAAACAGAACCGTTCAAGGTTGTGAAAGTAGATATTGAGAAAGGGAAAGAATTGATAAAAGAAAATATCGAGAGACTTTATGAAATATCCGAATTATTAATTCCCATGCTTCCAGAAACTTCACAAAAAATTCAAGAACTCATAAAACAAAACAAAAAACCAGAAGCCCCATTGTTTTTTAGAAAATAAAATACCCTCACCTGGCCTCCCCCTACATAGGGGGAAGTGCTCCAACTTTGTTGGAGTGGTGGTGGATATTTAAATAATACCATGCCCAAATACATTGATATACATTGCCATACGAATTTTAAGATTTTCGAGAATGATCGAGATGAGGTTATTCGACGTGCGCTCGATAATGACACCTGGCTTATAAATATTGGTACACAATATGATACTTCGAAAAAAGCAGTCGAAATGACAAGAGAATATCCTGACGGAGTTTTTGCAACTATTGGCCTCCACCCGATTCATACAGACAAGTCATATCATGATGAGAGTGAGATTGGCGAGGGTGGTCAAGAATTTTCTTCTCGTGGAGAAATTTTTGATAAAGAAAAATATAAAGAATTAGCTAAACAAGGGAAAGTTGTAGGAATAGGTGAGTGTGGACTCGATTATTATCACATTGGTTCGACAAGCTCACCACAAAGGGAACTAGAATTTATTGAAAAACAAAAAACGGCATTTATTGCACAGATTGAACTTGCAAATGAACTTGATTTACCACTTATGCTTCACGTGCGCAATGGTTCACTTCGTCGGGCTCAGTGTAAACTCAGCTCACCACAGGCAACCGAAAAGAACGCGTATTTTGATGTTTATGAATTATTAAAAAAGTATTCAAAAAGGATTAATGAAAAAGGCCTGCCTGCGCAGACAGGAGTCTCGCATTTTTTTGCTGGTAGTGTAGAAGATATGAAAAGATTTATCGAGATAGGAGTATATATTTCTTTTGCTGGTCCAATAACTTATAAACCAAAGCCAGAAATTTGTGACTATATAGGAGTGATAAAAGAAACCTCGCTAGATATGATTCTTGCCGATACAGACAGTCCATATGTGGCCCCGGTGCCCCATAGGGGGGAAAGGAATGAACCAGTGAATGTATCTGATATAGTGGCCAAAATAGCCGAAATTAAGGGGATTAGCGAGGCTGAAGCATCTAAATCGATACTTTCAAACGCCCAAAAACTCTTTAATATATAAATTACTTCACAAGATTACTAAAATTATTCGCGCTTTCCCCAGAGTACTGGGCTCCGACACGACTCATAATTCTAGTAATCTTGTTTCGTTTTATGACTGGACATTTGGGCTTTGTTCTGTTAATATAAGCCTTATCTCGTTTGTCCCGACCCTGAAGTCGGTACACATAGGTCCGTAGCGAGATTCCGTATGCATTGAGAAGTTAGTCTTCGAATGCGCCGAAGGTCCTGAGCCGAAAGGCGAAGGAATTAAAAATTAAAAATTAAAGCGTATTTTACGCTAAATCATAATGGCTAAAGTAAAGAAAGTCGTTGAAGAAGGAAATTCTTCTGAAGAAGTAGAATTTCGTGTGAGTGTTTATGAAGTGGGTTACCACATGGTTCCTACAATAGCAGAGGAGAATTTGGGCGAAGAGGTTACAGTATTTAAAGATATGTTCCTAGAAAACGGAGCAGTATTTATTTCTGATGAATATCCTAAATTAATGGAATTAGCATATGAAATGTCTCGTTCTATTAACAACAAGAAACAAAAGTTTTCTTATGGATATTTCGGTTGGGTAAAGTTTGAATGTACGACTACCCAGGCTAAGGTTATAAAAGATATTTTGGATAAGAATGAAAAGCTTGTTCGTTACCTCATGATCAAGACTGTTCGCGAAAATACAATGTCAGTTAAACGTGCTTATGGAAAACAAGATGGCCCACGTCGTCGCATTGCTCCAAAGGCAGAAGAGACCGCTCCAATTAATGAAGAAACAATAGACAAGGAAATTGACGCTTTGGTGGTATAATATAACTATTAATAATTTAACTATTTATATATGTATTTAAATAAAGTATTCATTATAGGTAATCTTACTCGCGACCCAGAATTGAAAGCAATTCCGTCAGGTATCAAAGTTTGTAGTTTTTCAGTTGCAACTAATCGTGTCTGGAAAGATAAAAATGGCGCAAGGCAAGAGGCTGCAGATTATCACAATGTTGTTGTATTTGGTCGCCAAGCTGAAACTGTGGCTCAGTATATGAAGAAGGGCAGTCAGGTTATGGTTGAAGGAAGAATGCAGACTAGATCATGGGATGATGCTGCAACAAATTCAAAAAAATATCGTACTGAAGTTATTGCAGACAGAGTTCAATTTGGATCAAATACTGGTGGCGCCAAGAGTAGTGGAAGTTTTGATCAATCTTCACCAAAGGCCTCACAACAAGAAGACAAAGATGAAGGCGGATTAGATACTATTGAATATCCCGAAGAACAAATTAACGCAGAAGACATCCCGTTCTAAATTAACAAGAATTAAAAATTAAGAATTAAACAATGAAACAAGATTATTTTTCATCAAACAATATAAAACATATTGATTACAAAGACACAGAGCTTCTTCGAAGATTTCTAACTCCTTCAGCTCGTATGCAGTCACGCCGACGTACAGATGTTACTGCTAAGAATCAACGGAAGCTTTCAGAAGCCATCAAACGAGCTCGTTTTATGGGGTTGTTGCCTTATATCGCAAAATAGCGATCAGGTGACCATTAGGTTTAACTAAATAAAGTCAAATTTACATAAAACCCCCACAAACTAGTTTGTGGGGGTTTTATGCTTGATTTATGATATACTTAATTTATTATCAATTATATTATTACAATATGAAAAAAATATTATTTGGGTTGTTTGTTTTAGGGTTTATGATGGTTAGTTCACACGTTCATGCAGCAGATGAAGTGGCACCAATGCCTCCTGATCTTATAGTCCAAGATTTCTCTTGGTACCCACTAACTCCGGTTGCTACATATACTCCAGATGTCACTACCTCAGAGGGATATATTCATGGGAATGTGACAATAAAAAATATAGGCAATTCCTCGATCACTTTACCAGAGGGGATGGGCGTTTACTTATACAAGAGTGATGAGAGTAATATTGTAGGAGGTTTTTCTTTGGGGAAAGAGATTACTACACTATTTCCAGGTGGAATAAAAACATACACGTTTACATCTACTGCGGGTCCAAATATCACTGAAAATCCTGGAACTTTTGATCTAAAAATGGTTGTCGATGATCCAAGAGTTAGCACAAATTCTTATGGTCTTGTTTATGAATCAAATGAAGATAATAATACACTCACTAAACAAATAACAATTAAGGAGGGAGAAGTATCAAGACCTTCAATTACAATTTTATCTCCAAATGGAGGAGAAACATATGTTAAAGGTGAGCCAATAAAAATTCTTTTGTCAGGAGGTCCGTATTTAGCGAAAGTTGGAATTGTTTCTCCAGATTTTGATCCTAATAAAATAGAAAGTGATAGTAATGATGTAAACTGGCTTCCTGTATCAACCGAGAGAGGAGTGTTGCAATACCTTTCTTGGGATGGTTCTTCAATAACAGATTTTAATGGAAATAAAAATTATTGGATACCAGGAGTCGGTAAACATAAAATTGTAGCAATTAATTACGAAAATTCTTGTTTCAAAGAAGGAATAAGTAAAATAAGTGATTGTGTTTATGATATAAGTGATAATTATTTCACAATTACTTCTTCTACTGATAGTAATCATGTAAATATTTCTGGGGTTAGTGGCCCACAAACACTTGATGTTGGGAAAGAAGGAACTTGGAAGGTTACAGCTTCAAGTGGAAATGGGGGGAATTTAGCATATTCTGTAAAATGGGGAGATGAAGTTTACCCTATATATAGAAGTGAGACAAGCTCAACTGTAACTACTCAACAATCTGCAACATTTACTCACACATATAAAAGTGCTGGTAAATATGAACCAAAGTTTACTGTCATAAGTGAAATTGCGGTTGGATGTATTACTACTCCTTGCTATTCTAATCCAGAAAAAGAAATAGTAAGTATTAATGTTAAGGTTGTTGGAACATCATCAGATACTGTAATTGATGATTGTCAACCAGGATTTAAATATAGCCCTAAGACTGGTCAGCTTTGTTCAGGAGAAGAAGTAGTTATTGATTGCCAACCAGGGTACAAATATAGTCCAACAACGGGTCAAGCATGTACAGCTTGGGGTAAGACTTGTTCTTCTTCATCCGCATATGGTTGTAGCGGGAAATTAGACACTACTACACATCCCATCAAGAAAACTCTTAAAAAAGGAGAGAAGGGTGATGAAGTTAAAATAATTCAAGCCTTACTCAATTTAATTCAAGATGGAGTTTTTGGCTCAGAGACTCAAAAGAAAGTTATGGAGTGGCAGGCTCAAAATGGTCTTACTCCCGATGGAGTCTTTGGCCATCAGAGTCGAACCAAGGCAGGATTTGCTGATTAGAAAATTTAAAGATTGTTGCCAAACAGTCCGCAATTTTTGGTTGGGGACTGTTTGTCGTATTTATTTTTAGTATTTAATGATATAATATGAATATTATAAAAATAATTTATTGCAATATGAAAAAAATATTATTTGGGTTGTTTCTGTTCTGCCTTTTCGCATTTGGTTCTCAGGCTCATGCATCGGTTCTAAGTGATGCACTTGCTCAAATTAAAAATTTAGAAAATGAAATTGCTCAATTAAAAGCCAATCTCACTGCTTGGGGGTATGTTCCTAGGACTACCACTACCACTACTGCAAACACAAACACAAATCTAAAAACGAGTACTGTGATTACTCAATGTAGTGATGGTGTTGATAATGATGGGGATGGTTTAGTAGATGCCAGAGATCCTGGTTGTCATACAGATGAAATAGCAAGCAATGTCGCTAGTTATAATCCTAAAATTAATAATGAGGGAACAGTCACGATATCACTACTACCTCAATGTAGTGATGGTGTTGATAATGATGGGGATGGTTTAGTAGATGCCAGAGATCCTGGTTGTCATACAGATGAAATAGCAAGCAATGTCACTAGTTATAATCCTAAGTGGACTTTTGAATCAACAATTCCAAATGGATGCACAACGACAACAAAATATAGTGTAACCACTGGTCAATTGTGTACTGGAGTAACATACCCTCCGGGTTGTACTTCAATTTATGGTTACAGTGTTACAACAGGGCAATCGTGTTCTCCTATTGCTATTGCTGCTGCTGATTAGAAAATTTAAAGTCAAAACTAAAAGCACCGCAGGCGAAGCCTGCGGTGCTTTTAGTTTGGTTATATTAAATTTAATGATTTTAAAAATTCATCGAGTTCTTTACCTTTGATTTCCCTGAATTCTCCTAAACCAAGTTTACCAAGTTCTACGTTCATTATGCGTATTCGTTTTAGGTCTATAACTTCGTGGTGTAGAGCTTCACACATTCGTCTTATTTGGCGCTTTTTGCCTTCTGTAAGTATTATATGGAAAGTATCTTTTGGTTTCGGTTTGCGCCCGCCTTGACTCGGCGAGGCAGGCCAAACTTTACATTTTTTACTTATGAATCCATCAAAGTGAACGCCACTCCCCATGAGAGTTATGAAAGTATCTGAGAAAGGTTTATCGACTCGAACGACGTATTCTTTTTCGTGTACAAAGCGTGGAGATAGGAGACGGTCAGTCACACGACCATCATTTGTCATAATTATAAGTCCATGAGAATCTTTATCGAGTCGGCCGACAGGAAAGACTTTCACTGGGAATTTTGTTACATGTAAAATATCTTTACTTGTCGTATCAGGATTCGTGGAGACATTTATGTCTTTATTGTAGGCGTAATATACATATTCTTTTTTATCACCCTTCATTTTTACAATTACTTCATCGCCATCATTTACTTTATCTCCGAGAACTGCTTTCCGGCCATTGATAAAAACGAGACCTTTTTTGATAAGTTCATCTCCACCGACACGGGTAGAATAATTCTTCAGAGCTAAATATTTATTTATTCGGACAGGGTAAATTATTATCATTGTTGTGTTTTAATTGTGGAATATAATATAATCCAGACAATAATATTATGCTTAATATAATAAAGAGAAACTTGAATGGTAAAAATATAAATATGATAGTACTGATGATTGGAGCAATAATATATGCAACTGGCATCATATCTCGAAATACACTAAGTAGGTATGCTTCTTCTTCTTTAATATGTGAAAAGAAATAAATTTCTGAAGTTGTCTCGATTATACTTGCTCCGACACGAGTCATGAACAAGACAACTCCCCAGACTAGAATATTTTTCGTTGTGATTCCTGATATTATAAATGTGAATATACTTATAATCAGGAATCCAAAATAAAGAAGTGTTCTTTTTTTGACATGATATTTATCAATAAGTATTCCGATCGGTAAACCAAGTATTACAAATGGTGCGAGCATTATTGTAAATATAATTCCAATCTGAGCCCAACCTAAACCGATATGTTCATATAAATATATAGGTGTATAAACAACCATCCAAGCGTAAAAGAATTGCAAAATAAAATTTATTATTGTAATTGCCAGCATATGGTGATTTGTTTTGAGGAATCTATATGTTTCTAAAAATGGTGTTTTTTTATAAGTCTTATCTTTGAAAGTTTTTACTGAGAAAACCAAGCCGATAGCCATTATCGCAACTGTTATAAATGCGAGTGTATAAATAGCTTTGTATCCGCCTTCTTTTGTTATTAAAAATGATGCTAAAAGGGGAGACATCATCCATGCGATATTTATTATTGTTAGATAGAGTCCACGATTTTTGCCAACAGTTTTTTTATTACCAAAATGCTCGATAAATATATCAATACAGAAGAGTATCTGAGTGTTTGTCGAAACGAAGGCAACAAATGAAGCCCCAACGATATAAGAGTTTGTCGACGTGATCATTCCCACGAGAGATAACATGTTTAATACTAGCAGTGTCAATGTTAACCGTTTGTTTCCAAAATATTTCAAGATATTTGCACTTTTAGACAGCAAAATTAGTGTAGTCAGAGAAGCCAAAGTAAAGAGTATACCTACATATTTTTCGGATATTATGCCAGTTAGAAATGTCGAGTTTATATATGCCGATAAGGCGATATGAAGAGAAAAAAGAAACGACAATATGTACATTCGATTAATTTTTTTTGACATGATGTAATTATTAAATACTTAATAATACCGGTATAACAATTGGTCGTTTTGCAGTTTTTTGGAAAAGAAACTTTGAAATATTATCTCCAAGAGAAGTTTTAATAGAATCGAAGTTTAGAGGGTTCATTCCTTTGATTTCATCTTCAACTGTTTTCTTAATGATCAAGCGGACTTGGTGAAGAAGTTCTTGATTCTCTTTGAGATAGATAAATCCACGAGAAATAATATCTGGTGATTTTCTTAGCCTGCCGGTTGTTGAATCGATCGTTGCGATTAAGACAAACATTCCGTCTTGCGCAAGCATCACTCTGTCGCGGATCACAACGTCTTGTTCGTCACCGATAGAGAATCCATCCACCATCATTGGACCCGACGGAGCTTTTTCTTTTCGAAGTATCATTTTTTCTCCATTATTGACTATCTCTATTATTGATCCATTATCAGGAACGATAATATTTTCTTCAGACATGCCGAGTGACATAGCAACTTCTTTGTGTTTGACTAGCATCGAGTGCCAACCGTGAATTGGAATAAAGAATTTCGGATGAGTTTTTCTGTGAAGCCATTTAATATCTTCTTGGTTGCCGTGTCCTGTGGCGTGAATATATTCTTCGCTTGTTCTATAACTAATGATGCGAACGCCATGGCGAGATAAATTGTCTTTCAAATGTTGAACGGCGATTTCATTCCCAGGAACGATTGAAGAAGAAAGGATGATCGTGTCTCCTCTACGAATCGTAAACTTTTTGTGTGTTTTATTTGCAGCACGTCCAAGTGCAGCAAACTCTTCACCTTGGGCTCCAGTCATCATGACAAGAACTTTATTTGGTGGGTATTTATCTACATCTTCAACTGGAATTATCGTTCCTTTTTTTGGCTTGAAAATCCCAGCTTGTTCACAAATCTCCATATTGCTTTTTAGTGACCTCCCGTCAAGTACAACCTTTTTCCCTAGAGATTCAGCAATTTCTACTATTTTCATTAAACGGGTAATAGAAGAAGCAAAAGCAGAAATAATAATACGCCCTGTTCCTTGCCTTATGACTTTATCTAAACCTTCATGAACGCGTACTTCAGGTAATGAAAAACCCTCGTTTTCAATGTTTGTGGAATCAGTCATAAGAAGAAGAACTTTTTCTTTATCAAAAAAGGCGTATTCTTTTTCTTCTTCATCACTGACAACTCCGTCGATTTGATCAAGCTTGAAATCGCCAGGTGTTACGATTGACCCATATGGAGTCTCTATAACTATACCCATAGAATCGGGCATGGTGTGAGTAACTCCGAAGAATCGTATGCGAAGATTCCCAGCGTAGACAACTGAATTTGTTTCAATGATATGTGCATCAAGAGGAGGAAGATGAGGGAATTCTTCTTGACGCTTTTTCATCACAAGAACAGAAAGATTTCTAGAATATAGTGGTGGATTGCCGATGCGACTCATGACAAGTGGAATACCACCTACGTGATCCAAGTGGCCGTGAGTTACAAGCATTGCTCGTATTTTGTCTTTTCTTTCTTCGAGATAGGTTGTATTTGGAATGATATAATCAATCCCCGGAGTATCTTCTGTTTTAAATTGCATTCCAGCATCGACGATGATAATGTCGTTGTCGATTTCAATAGCCGTCATGTTCTTTCCTATTTCTTCTGCTCCACCGAGAGGAATTATCCTGATAACTCCTTTTTCTGGTGGGGGAATGGGGTTTGTTTTATTTTTTTGGATGGTTATTTTGTTTTGGATTCCTTGTGTTTCAGATCTTGTCCGGCTTCCTCCTCTTTTTATATTGCTATATTGATAACTTCCGCGGCTTATTTTTTTATTTTGATTGGTTATTTGTGGTTTATCACTGGTGTAAGCAGCACTTTTAACAATCGGGGCTGTACCCGAAACCGATTTTGTATTAGTTGGTAATTGTGTTTTGTGTAAAACACGGATATTGCCATGTTTACGGTAGCTAAATCTTTGACTGCTTTTTATTTTAGGGTTTTGGGTTTTTTTAGGTAATTCGTTCATTTTTTATTTTTTATTATTGGTAAAAATTTTCCACACTTTATCTGTATCCGCAGACCATTTATATACAGTTCCAAATCGATCACTAGGCACAGTTATATTTTCAATTGAAAAATTATTTAATCGTGGAGATGTTACATATAGATATAGAGGAGAATATATTAACAAAGCTGGAATATTGAGATTGAATTCTTTTTCTAGCTCCTCATATTTACTTATACGGTCTTCTAATTTTAACATTTTTTGTATTGATTCTAATAGAGAATCTACTTTTTTGTCACTGTAAAGTCCGATATTTAATCCCGGATCAGTTCTTTGTGAAGAATGCCAGTATGAATATAGATCTGATTCATGGTTTATAACTTGTCCGAAGAAGAGAGCTTCGTATTCGCGAGTTCTTATTAATTGATTCAATTGGCCAGTTTCATAAACTTTACTTATATTTACTTCTGCCCCAATCTTTGCCAATTGTTCTTTTATGAGTTCAGTTGTTTGTTTTAATTCTGGTGTATCTCCAGTTATCAGTGAAAATGAAAGTCGGATAGAAGGAGTTGAACTTTTTTCTGTTTGCGTAACAGTCTTCTTCCCAACTTTTTTCGTTATCGTCTTTGAAGTTGTCCCTCCTTTTGTTCTAATTCCATCAGCTCCGAGTACCCAGCCAGCTTTATCAAGTATTTCATTGGCCTCAGCTATTGTGGAACTAGTAAATTTTTTGATGTCTTTGTCAGGAATTATTTTTTCAGGAATTGGATTTGAAACGATTGAACCATAACCTCCGAGAACTTGGTCGACGATTTCTTGCCTGTTAATAGCTTTATCAAAAGCTTCGACTACACTTTGGTCAGTGAAGATTTTGTTTTTACTGCTATTGAAAAAGATTCCGAAAATTCTTGGCAATGTTGATGTATTGATCGATAAATTGCTTTTCTTGATATTGGTCATATTTTCTGAACTAATACCACCAGCCTGATCAATCGTATGGTTGAGTAACGCTTTGACCAAATCTTTTTCATTTGAATAAGATATAATATTGAAATTTGAAATGCGTGGTTTACCAAGAGCAAAATTATTGAAACGCCCTAGCTTGTATTCTTCTGTTATTCCATCTTTGTTTTTTACAACTCTACTTATTTTATAAGGTCCTGAACCAACCGCTTTTGTATTAAGTGCAGATATATTGAATTCGTTTGAATTAACATTTTTCCATAAATTAGATGGAAGAATCCCAATGGTTGTGTTATCTAAGAAAGAAATATATGGTTGAACCAAAGTGAAAATAACAGTTTGGTCATCTTTCTTATTGACAGTTACTCCATCCCAACTTATTTTTCTTGGACTTTTTATAATTGGGTCTTTTATTTTTTCTATTGTGAAGACAACATCATCGGCTGTAACTTTTGTTCCATTTTGGAATTTGGCATTTCTTTTTAAAATGAAAGTATATACAGTTCCGTCAGGAGATACAGAGTATGATTCTGCTAAGTCAGGAATGAAATCTCCTTCAGGAGTTTTTCTCATGAGACCAGAATAGACCATAGAAGTTAGATCTTTATCTGCGTCAGAAAGAGCAATGACAGGGTTTATGAGTGTTGGTATACCGATTATCCCTTCTGTTACTGTACCTCCATTAAGGGGGACTTCAACTAAAAACATGGAGTTGATTTTCCCAAGGATAATAATCATTGAAACAAAAGCTACTAATACAATGCCAGTAAAAATCCAAAGCTGTTTCTTTGAAAAAGATGCTACTGCATCTAATAATTCTTTTTTATTATAAATATGAAATTCTTTAATGAAGAGAATAAATTTATGCATAAAAGCACGCATCAAATATGGTTAGCCGAAAAGGCACTAAATACTGTAATTATTTGATGAATATTGCTACAAACGATGATATAGCGAATAAAATACTAACTACTATCGTTAGGATAAAAAGGAATTTCTCAAAACCACGGCGTGTATTATAAAGCCCACCTCCGTCGCCTCCGCCTAGAGCACCCCCGACACCAGCACTTGATTGCTGAAGCAAGATAGCACCTATTAAGATAATTGATAGAATAATCTGTATGTACGGTAGTATATTAGCAATAATCGTCATATAATCTAGTATACTCTATTTGGGGTTGATATGCAACTACGAGTCTTGTCCAACGCACATTTACACCCAAATGAAAATGGATTCCAACGTAAAAGGAGCCCAAAAGGGCTCCTAAAACAATGAATCAATGTATCATATCAATATATGACTATGGACATAATAGATGATCATTTAACAAGT
>JANYAX010000002.1 GCA_025361085.1 Candidatus Nomurabacteria bacterium
ACGGCCGTGTGCAAGTGTTGCAAGTTGTATTTTAAATAAATTGTCTATAATAATGAGAGAATTTTATAAATCAAACATTCTTTTGAGCTCAATATGCATATCCAAGTATTCTACTAACATGTATTGGACATTTTTGCCAAAGGATAGATCTGATTTTAATAGTGCAACATATTCATCACAAGGATAGGGGTATGCCCAAGTACTCTGATGGATCATTTGAAATCCGTATGATTGTAATTCTTTTCGCAATAAATCTCTTTTATTTCTATTTTTCTCATAAACATCAAAAGATACAAGACGCCACTTCCCGTCCCATCTTTTTGGTTTCTTTTCTTTTAGGGATTCATATCTTAGTTTTCCCTTATTTGTTAATGAAAAAGATTTTCTTCCGCTTATTATTTTTTCTTGAACATAACCATCTGAGATTAGTTTTTTCAAACTACTGTTTGCTCGATATTTATAATGACGTTTTATATCATCCTCTGGAACAAAATATTTTACCAATTGCATTGCGTTTGGGGCAACAGTAGCTATGCCAACTACTCCAGCAATAGCTATGCCCGCAAGTAATATATTTCCCAAAGTTTGAGCTCCTTGTTTAAGATTTCCTTTTTCGAATCTATGATTACTTTGTTTCATTATTTATATAGTGTAACAGATAGCAACGGCCGTGTGCAAGTGTTGCAAATAAAATTTATACATATTTTGCTTACTAGGATTCACGAGGTCTATATTGGAGAGCTTCGAGGATGTGAGACTGTGAAATGTTTTCGCTTCCCTCAAGATCGGCGATAGTGCGGGCGAGTTTGATCGTGCGGTGGTAGGCACGAGCAGAGAGTTGGAGTCGTTCAGCACTTTGGTTTAGTAATTTTTTAGTTTCATCATCGAGTGGTGCGTAGATTGCCAATTCTTTCACATTCATTTCACTGTTTGTATTTATTTTTCGTGGAGAGCTTTTGAATCTTTTTATTTGAATCTCGCGAGCTTTTCTCACTCTTTCTTTTATCACATTTGTTTTCTCTCCTTCTTGGATGCCATCAGAAAGTTTTTCATAATCAACATTCCCAACTGTAACCCAGATGTCTATACGATCCATTATTGGTCCTGAAAGTTTTCTTTTATAACGATCTAAATCCATTTGTTTACAAATGCACGCTTTTTGTTTATTTCCTTTGTTCCCACAAGGGCAAGGATTCATCGCAGCAACGAGAATAAAATTGGATGGGAATATTGCCGAACCTTTTGCTCTTGAAATTGAAACGATATTATCTTCAAGTGGTTGACGAAGTGATTCCAAAACTTTTTTCTCGAATTCTGGGAATTCGTCAAGAAACAATACCCCTCTATGGGCGAGTGTAACTTCGCCCGGTTTTGGATTCGTTCCGCCTCCAATCATCGAGACGTAGCTAGCAGTATGGTGAGGGGCACGAAATGGAGGCTCGGTGATGAGAGGGTCTTCGAGTAACCCGATGACTGAGTGTATGCCAGTAATTTCAAGACAATCATCTTTGCCAAGATCGGGAAGTATTTGAGAAAAAACTCGAGCAAGCATTGTTTTACCTGTTCCTGGAGGTCCAGACATTGCGATGTTGTGCCCTCCACTTGCTGCGATTTCAAGTCCCCGCTTTGCCCCCTCTTGGCCTTTAATATCAGAAAAATCGAGCCCTCCAATTTTATTTTTATGAGAAATTTCAGTTTTTGGGAATGGTGTTAATTTCACTCGTTCTTTTTCTAGCGGAATACCTTTTTTATCTTTTTTAATTATGTAGATATGATCAATAATTTCTTTTAAGTTTTTTGCTCCATAAATTGTGATGCCTTCCACAAGTGCTGCTTCTTCGGCATTTTCTATAGGTAAAAATATTTCTTTGTACCCAAGACGTTTAGCTTCTTGAGTAAGCGGTAGAGCTCCTTTGATCGGGCGTAGTTCACCGTTGAGTGATAATTCCCCCAAGAAAATTCTTCCCTCAGAATCGAAATTTATTTCTTCACCAGAAAGTAAATATGCAAGTGCGATGGCGACATCAAAATATGGTCCTTCTTTCTTAAGGTCGGCTGGTGAAAGAGAGATGACTATTTTCTGGTTTTGATTTTTAGGAGAATTATACCCAGAATTCTTGAGTGCCGAACTCATTCGGTCTTTTGATTCATCGACCGCTTTATCTGGAAGCCCGACCAAGGTGAAAGAGTGCAAAGTTTTCTTTGTAATATCTACTTCGATAGTTACGATTTTCCCCTTTAATAAATTTGTTTGAGCTGAATATATTCTTGAGAATGACATAAAAATGTAAAAACCCAAAACGTGGATTTTGGGTTTTTAATAAAATTAAACAATTTTCTCCATGCACTCTTTGCAGGTTCTTGCTGCTGGATTTACTTCTAAGCGATCTGTTTCAATCTCTTTCCCACAAACTTCACAAATTCCATAATTTTCTCCATCAATTTTTTCTAATGCTTTATTTATATCAGAAAGTCTAGCTTCGAGCACGTTTAGTTTGATAGACCGTTCTTCATAATCTTCAGCACGCTCAGCCATATCACCCTCGTCTGGAACTTCTTGGCTGTTCATTTCATCTTCAGGAGTTGCTTCCCAATGCCCAGCTTTATCAACCTTTCCAAGTTCGCTTAGTTCGTCTTCCAATAATTTTTTCTCTCCTTCCAGTTTGGTTTTGTAAATATTTGTCATGTGCATATATTAGCAATTTATATTGCAAACTACAACCCCGAGTCTTGTCCAACGCACATTTACACCCAAATGAAAATGGATTCCAACGTAAAAGGAGCCCAAAAGGGCTCCTAAAACAATGAATCAATGTATCATATCAATATATGACTATGGACATAATAGATGATCATTTAACAAGT
>JANYAX010000032.1 GCA_025361085.1 Candidatus Nomurabacteria bacterium
GTTCTTCAACTCTTAACTGGTCAACAAGTGATTGTGTAAATGCAACTATCTCAAATCTTGGTTACAACATTCCAACATCAGGATCACAAGAAGTTTGGCCAACAGTTACAACTACATATACATTAACTGCATATGGGACAACAGGTGCAAGTCAAACAAGAAGTGTAACTGTATACGTCAACCAACCAGCAGTTTGTGCAATTGATAATTTCACAACAAGTGATAATTCAATCACATCTGGTCAATCCACAACACTATCTTGGAATACAACAAACTGTACAAGTACAAGTATTTCATCTATTGGTTCAGTTTCAGTTGATGGTTCAAGAACAGTATCACCAACAGTTACAACTACATATACTTTGACAGCATCTGGGGGAAGTGGGCAAACAACAATGCGTGCATTAACTATTTATGTTAATGAAGCCACTCCAGAATGTTTCGTTTCAGATTTTTCTGCCAGTAATAACAATATAAAAGAAGGGGATTACACAACATTGCGTTGGAACACTAATGGATGTGTGCGTGTAAAAATTTCTGACATTGGTAATGTTACAGACGATGGAAATGAAAGAGTTTATCCTAGTGAAGATACTACATATACATTAACTGCTTACAGTTCTGATGGTCATTCGATAGTAAGAACTTTGAGAATCAATGTAGATCAAAACAACAACAATAATAACAATTGTGCTATCGATAATTTCACATCTACCGATACATATATTGAAAGAGGTGATCATGTCACTTTGAAATGGAATACTAGTGATTGTAATACTGTAAACATAACCGACATCGGTAATGTATCATTAGACGGCAATAGAGTTGTCTATCCAGCTTATACAACCACATATACATTAAAGGCACGAGGAGATAATGGTAATTATAGAGAAAGATCAATACAAATAAATGTTGGTAGAGATATAGTTCCAATTTACAATTCAAATGTTGTAACAACTGTAGCTACAAATATTTCTCAAACAGGTGCTCAATTGAACGGTCTTATAACAAGTACGAGTTATAATAATGCAAATGTTTACTTTGCATATGGTACAACAGTCAACCTAGGTTCAAGAACTGCATCACGTTCAACAAGTGGTAACACAAACTTTAGTGAATTTGTTTCAAGTTTAAGCCCGAACACAATCTATTTTTTCCAAGCACTTTCTGAAGGGCCAAATGGTGTTTCTAAAGGGGCAATCGAAGTATTCCGAACTCTTGGTTATAACACAAATACTTATACCAACACGAATACAAACACAATAATTAGATATGTAAATCAAGGAACGACAGTTTATGGTTCTGAATCACCACTTGTTCTCAAAATAGAAAATCGTTACCAGGCAATAGGAGTTGGCGATATTATTGACTATACTGTGTATTATAAAAACATCAGTATTTCAACTCTAACTCACCCAATGGTACAAGTTTATGTTCCAGAAGGCGTAACAGTTATAAACACTTCACGAGGAACATATTCTGAAAAAGATAGAACATTGTCAGTTCCAATTGAAGATTTACTTCCAAACGCAGAAGGAGTTATCTATCTACAAGCTAGAGTTGATTCATTAAATGCAAATCTTGCTCAAATAGTTACAACAGCAATTCTTGTTTACACAAATCCAAATGGTGCGCAAGAAAATGCAATGGCTTATGTATTAAATAACCCAAAGATAATCAACGGTAGTGTGTTGGGAGCATCAGCTTTCTTCGGAAATCTATTTGGTTTCGGTTTGCTCGGATGGTTATTGCTTATAATTTTGATATTGTTATTGATAATTGTAGCGAGATCTCTATACTCTCGTCGCACAGTAACAAATACAACGATAAACAAAACAGTTAGCCAATAATTAAAATCTATAACATACCCCAGCATTTGCTGGGGTATGTTAATATAAGAGGATGAGGAAACAATTTAGAAAAAATCAAATAGGAGATATATCTAAAGAACTAATCAGAAAAGTTTTGAAGATAGACACCGAAACTGCTAAGGTTGTAGCTTTATCTGGAGAACTTGGTGCAGGGAAGACTACTCTTACACAAGAGGTGGCTTTGCAGTTGGGGATCAAAGAGAATATTGTTTCTCCAACTTTTGTAATTATGAAATTCTATGATATTGATAAAAAATTTCACTCAAATTTCAAAAAATTAATTCACATAGATGCTTACCGTTTAGATTCCTATGAAGAGTTACTCAAGATTGGCTGGGATGAATTAGTAGGGGATAAAAACAATTTGATAATTATTGAATGGCCAGAAAAAGTAGCAGGTTGTATTAACGATTTAGATCTAAAGATTAAACTTTCTCATATAAACAACGAGACGAGATCTATAGAATTCTAATTGTTGACTATTGTATTCATATAATACATAATCACCTTAAATTAAAAATATATATAAATGGAGCCAAATGAAAGGTATTTGTCCAGGGTGAAAACATTATCGATGTTTATTATCCCAGTTTTTATCCTCGCCATATTGATAATTTTAGCGCCATATATAATTGCTAAAGCTACTATATATGTTACTCCGATTGTCTTTATCTCGGTGATTATGTTTGTATTGATCCTTAGGTCAAAAAAATACTTTCCCATTATTCGAAAGATGAAATTTTTTGACCAGATTGCTACTGTGATTTCCTGGTGTATTATTCTACCAGTTATGTTGGTTATGTTGCTCTTTGCAATTATTGTTCGTTTTTTCTCCGAAAAGCTTTTCTATGCTTTGCTCTGGCTTGTTTCTGTCACGGTTGTTTTTGTTATGGGTATAGATATAAAGACTAAAGGAAGTCTTCCTCCAATAAGGTGTATTTTTATCTTTAATCATACATCCAATATAGATGATATTATCAACCCAATATTTATGGGGAGAACTCCATGGAAGGTCGTTTTTGAACCCAAAGCCAAAAGGATTGTGTATGTTAAATGGGTTGTTAAATTTATCGGAATCCCACTGGAGAGGCAAGGGAAAGCGAGAGATAAAAAGAAAACAGGGGACTATATAAAATCATTCCTTGGTATAGAACAGACCAGCAACTCTAAAAAATCTCGTGGTAACTTATTAATTTTTCCAGAAGGTGGTAGACTTTCTCCTGAGGAAAGAAAAGATGATATTATGGTTAAGCCATTTAAACCACGGGCATTTATTTGGGCACAGGAAAGTGGTCTACCGATTGCATTTGCGGCTGTCGATGGGCCAATGAATATCTTGCCGAAACATGGTCAATGGTGGTTGTCTCCTCAAACTATTACGATTCACTATTTAGGCTCTACTATAATTTCTAAAGAACAAGATGCCAAAGTTGTTGCAGAGGATATTTGGAAATTAGTTGAAGCTGAAGTTAGACTGATTGATAGTGTTAAGAAGGAAGATGAAAAGCTTCAAGATGAACGTGAAGAAAAAATATTCACAGGAATGAACAGAGCCTCCCGATTTTAAAAAGGGGGGCTCTTTTTCTATTTTAAATGCTATAATTAACTTATACATGGCAAAAAATGATAAAAAACAAAGGCTTATTTTACTTGATTCCCACGCGATTATTCACCGGGCTTATCATGCCTTGCCCGAGTTCATGAACTCTCGTGGTGAGCCTACAGGGGCCATATATGGCCTTGCTACAATGCTGTTTAAGATAATTACTGACCTCAAACCCGACTATATCGTTGCCTGTTTTGATCTACCTAAAAAGACATTTAGACACGAAGCCTATGATGATTATAAAGCGGGGCGTGCCAAAGCCGATGAAGCTCTAGTTGCTCAACTTATAAGTTCACGCGAATTTTTTAAGGCCTGCTCGATTCCGATGTATGAGCGTGAGGGTTTTGAAGCTGATGATTTGCTTGGAACAATCGCCGAACAAATAAAAAAGAGCAAAGAAAAAATAGATATCATTATTGCGTCCGGCGATATGGATACACTTCAACTTGTTGATGCTGACATTGTTCAAGTCTATACTCTGAAGAAGGGAATTAATGACACGATAATGTATAGTGAGAAAAAAGTTTTTGAACGATTTGGTTTTAACCCCAAAAATTTACCCGATTACAAAGGCCTTCGCGGAGATCCATCCGATAATATTATCGGTATAAAAGGTATCGGTGAAAAAACGGCGACAACTTTGATTTCTAAATTTGGAACGGTTGAAAATATTTACAAAGCGATCAATAAAAACGAAAAAGAATTAAAAGATTTGGGTATAACCGATCGCATTTTAGCTTTACTGAAAGAAGGGGAGGAGGAGGCACTTTTTTCGAAAACATTAGCAACTATCCGTCTTGACGCACCGATCAAATTTGAATTGCCAGAAAAAAAGTGGAGCGAGACAGTTGATAAAAATGAAGTTGCAGAATTTTTCAGAAAAATGGAATTCAAAAGTTTACAAAGTAGATTTTTGAGAATTTTAGGTGACGAGAGAATCGGGATTGGAGAAAGCTCCCCTTCGCAAGGTCCTCGGATCTCCTCGCTCAACACCCTCGAAAATGTAAATGAGCTCGGCCAGACCATTGCTCAGGGGACTTTCTCCAATCCTGATTCTCTAGAAGCTACCAAAGCGAGAATTGCTTATTGGTTGCTTAATTCAGAACGAACCGATCCCGATCTCGATGAAGTTATCCACTACAAGGGCAATAACTCCTTAGACGAAGCTTTAAAAGTGCTTGAGAATGATATAAATAAAGAGAAATTAACATACATTTATGAAAATATTGAAATCCCAATAATTACGATTATAGACAGCATGGAGAAAAATGGGATTCTTGTAGACGTTTCATATTTGAATAAAATTTCTGACGAATATCATAAAGAACTAGATGTGATTGAGAAAAGTATTTGGGAGTTAGCTGGAACCAAATTTAATATAAATTCACCAAAACAGATTAGTGAAGTCCTTTTTAATAATCTCGGGCTGTCAGTAAAAGGTATTAAGAAGAGCGCAGGAGGGGCTATCTCGACGAGAGAAAGTGAACTTGAAAAACTTCGCGATGAACATCCAGTTATTGCTGAGATATTGAAACACCGTGAGTTGCAGAAATTACTTTCTACTTACATTGATACGATACCATCGTCTGTAGGGGAAGATGGGAGACTTCATGCGCATTTTATCCAAGCGGGGACTACGACAGGAAGGTTTTCTTCTAATAATCCAAACTTACAAAACATCCCAACTAAAACAGAAAAAGGGAAAAATATTCGCAATGCCTTTATTGCTCCCGATGGTTACATCTTTGCTTCTTTTGATTATTCTCAAATCGAGCTTCGTGTGGCAGCTTTGATGTCGCAAGACCCATATTTCATAAAGGCTTTTAACGACGGTTTAGATATTCACAGTGCCGTGGCCATGAAAGTTTTCGGTGTAGAAGAAAAAGATGTGACATATGACATGCGACGACGTGCCAAAGTAATTAATTTTGGAATCCTCTATGGCATGGGGGTCAATGCCTTAAAGCAGAATTTAGGAACAGATAGAAAAGAAGCACAAATATTTTACGATAATTATTTCGCGCAGTTCCCAACGATAGCGGCATATCTAGAAAGTATCAAAAATTTTGCAAAGCAACACGGATATACCGAAACATTATTTGGTCGCAAACGATATTTCCCGGGGATTAAATCACCGATACCATTTATAAAAGCTATGGCCGAGCGAATGGCGACAAATGCTCCGATTCAAGGTACAGCTACAGCAGACATTATTAAAATAGGAATGAAAAAAGCCGATGATGCGCTGCGTAAAGCTGGGCTCTCTAATGAAGTAAGACTTGTCCTTCAGGTTCACGATGAACTTGTTTATGAAATTAAAAAAGAAAAGAAAGACGAAGCCTCAGAAATTATTGAAAATGCCATGCAAGACGTAATTCCAAATGAATTTTTAGAAGGGAAAGAGAAAGTTCCACTTCTGGTGTCGGTATCATTTGGTAGGACTTGGGGTGATTTGAAATAGTAGTCAAAACAGCCTTCTGGTGATAGTATTAATAATATGGATCCCGTTAGAAGTCATAGATGTTTTATTTCAAAATGGGTTCTAATATAAAGATATTTATTTGTTTTTGATATTATTAATTAATACATGTACAATAATCTAAAGATTATCTACTTCTAACGGGATGGAAGAAACAGAAAAAAAATCAAATATTCACAGAAACGGAATGATCCATTTCATTTTGGTCCATTCCTATTTGGTTTTTTTGTTGGCTATTATACTAGGAGTATTTTTAGACTCATTTATAAAGAAGCATATTTTTTCGAATGGCATATATCAATACATTGGATTTTTATTATTAGTTATTGGATCAATTATTATATATTGGGCACAATCTTCGTCTTCTAATTATCAAGAGAAAAAAGTAAAAAATGAAAAAAGATCCAAATTCGAATTTGGACCTTATAAATTTTTGCGTAGCCCAACACATTTTGGGCTTTTCATAATGACCCTCGGTTTTAGTTTAATTATAGGTTCTCTTTTTGGTATTGTTCTCATACTCATCGCCTACCTCATTACTAAACTTCTCTTTTTGAGAAAAGAAGAAAAATTACTAGAAAATAAATATGGAGAAGTTTATACAGACTACAAAAAGAAGGTTAAAAATTGGATATGATCTATATTCTCTCAGGGAACGATAATAAAAAGAAAAACGTTTATTTGAAAAAGTTGTGCAAGACTGATACAACTATTATTTTGTCACAAGCAGAAACATCAAAAGAAAAAATATTTGAGTACGCTGGGAGTTTTAGCCTTTTTGGTGGGTCACCAATTATTGTAGTTGAAAATTTAATTAAAGAAAAAGTAATTAATCTTTCCGACGAAGAACTTTCTACCCTCAAAGATTCGAAAACCACTTTTGTATTTTTTGAAGAAAAAGTGCTGGCTTCAGATCTTAAAAAATTTAAAAAGTATGTAGCTGTTGAAGATTTTACAACAAGCGTCATAAAACAAATCCCCAAAATGAACGTTTTTGGTGTAGCCGATGCTTATGCGAGAAGAGACAAGATTGGAACTTGGGTTTTGTATAGAGAAGCAGTGTCACAAGGGGTTACCCCTGAGGAAATTTCGGGAATAATATTTTGGAAAATAAAAACTATGCTATTGAGTGGAACAAAATTTTTCTCACCGAGTGAATTAAAGAAAAGATCAAGCGAACTTGTAACTCTGTACCACCGTTCTCACAAAGGGGAGTGCGATTTTACAATAGGATTAGAGCAGTTTATTCTAAATACTCTTTCTAAATAAAAAGTTGCCATAAGTCCGACTTATGGCTGATCAAGGCAAAAAGAAAAGGCTTGGAAGTCGAATCTCAAAATTTTGAGAACCGGCTTCCAAGCCTTTAAGCTTTTGAAAACAAAGAACGACTCACTAATAATGATGTGAGTATAATGTACTTTTTGTATATTTATTTCCCCGATTTATTAACCCTATATACTGGGTGAGATTTGGGAATGTTTACAATTTACGTCTTGTATATATTATATGACGAAAGTATGAAGTGCGCAAATGAGAGTCTTGTCCAACGCACATTTACACCCAAATGAAAATGGATTCCAACGTAAAAGGAGCCCAAAAGGGCTCCTAAAACAATGAATCAATGTATCATATCAATATATGACTATGGACATAATAGATGATCATTTAACAAGTG
>JANYAX010000033.1 GCA_025361085.1 Candidatus Nomurabacteria bacterium
CTTTTCTGTCCAATCAGAACCGGTAGCAACTAGAGTGTATGTAGTTGTAACAACTGGAGAATATATTTTACTACCTGAAAGGCCTACTGAGCTACCGTAATCTGTGGTTGTTTGAATATTTGCACTTTGGCAATTACTTGTACCCCAAGATAATGTTGTGCTATCACCAACGGTAATAGAAGTCTTGTTTGCTGTAAAGCTAGTAATTGCACAAGATGGAGCGACCGGCTGATCAACTTTAAAAGCCATTACAATAGAACCTTGAGCACTCCAACCAGTAGCAACACTTCCAACATAAAAACCACTTGAACTTGTAAAGCCTGAAACAACTTGTTGAGATTGTCCTTGGTTTGGATACCATATAGCACTACCTGGAATTAAAGTAAGTGATGAAGGAAGATTTACACTAACAGTACTAGAAGATTTCCCCCCTTGATCAGAAGTAATCATAGCCGAAAAAGAATGTCGAGTTGAAGAACCAGTAGATGTATTTAAAGATATGCGTGTATTTGTGTTTGTAACACTATTAGTATTGTGATAATAAACTCGAACGTTTATTGTCTCTCCTGGGTTAGCACTAATACTCGTCCCATTCCAGCAAGGGTCACCAAAACCTTCTCCAGTATCAGCATTGGTTATGCTAATTGTTGGACAATCAGCATTATCCCCATTCCAGACACTCGATGCTGTTGCAGCAAAAGAACTTTGCCCCACAAAGAGAAAAGCTAAACTTAACAAACCGACTATTATTTTTTTCATATAATTTTTCATTTTATTTTTATAATTTTTTATTTAATGTTTATTTCGACGTAAACAGGTTAATTTTGCAATTTTAAACCTTCAACGATTTTTCGTTCAGGGCTTAAAAAAGCAAAGGAGAGTAGAGATCATCTATCTCTCCTAAGCAAACATACTGCAAAGAACAAGTTTAATCCCAGTGGACAGGTACGCCCACCGGACCTCCGATTTCACCGCTTTCACCGCTAAGGCGATGGACCAAGAAATAAATTCCTGTGCCTATCAAAACGGCGGCAGTACCAGCAATAATCCAAGGCAATGGATTTTTTTTAACTACTGGTGGTAGCAAAGGCTCAGAAACCTTATTTTCCGCCAGCGGTTTTGTGATAACAGAGGACCCGATATCTTTTGGAAGATCGGGTTTCCCAAGATCAACTTTTGGTATTTCAGTCAACGGAGTTGGCTTGAGACCAAAAGACGTTTCGGTTTTAACCTCCGGAACCACAACCTCCTCGTTCTTCTTCTTAGGAATTGTGACGGGAATTATTTTTACAACATTTCCACAGTCACCTTTCATAATAGGAACAGAGTGAGTCCCGATTCTGAAAACCCAACCAAATCCGGTCCACTTATGACCCAAGCTAGGGTGCATTTTTTTTGAGATAGAGTCATACCCGGAGTTTTTGTAACCTCCCTCTTTAAGGTAAATCTCTTCCCAATACAAATGGGCCATTATAAACTCAGGGTTAGCAGATACAACACAGGTCGTATCTTTAAGACCAAAGTTTATAACATCAACCAAATAAGAAAGGTACGCCTTACCCTTCGGTGAGTTTTCAGAAGCCAAATCGTAGAGCTTCTGTTTGGTCGGATTATCATACGGGAACACGGGTCCCGTTTGCCCGGCTAACTTAAGCCCAACTAGAACTAAAGTTAACATCACTATTATTTTTTTCATGAACTTATATTTTTAGATTTCTATTTTTGTTGTATTTTTCTCCCAGGAACTTCGAAAAATGAGAAAGAAATACAACAAAAATAGAAATCTAACATTTAATTTAATCGTAGCATATTCAGCAACAAATGTCAAGTATCTACTTTACCCCATTAATACGATATAATAAGGCCATATGACCATTATATTTGATGATGAAAAAGAGAAAAAAAATCTTACTGAGTTAAGGAAACAGGAAGAAGAAGATTTGGTGCAGATGATAGCTGAAGCTAAATATGGTATACCACCCATTAATTTGTCTGGGGTAACGATTGATAACAATGCACTAAGAGCAATCTCAGAAAGCGAAGCTAGAGAGTTAGAAATAGCCCCATTCAAAGTTGTCGGTAAGAATATTCACGTTGCAGTCAGATCTCCTCAGCCAGAAAAACTTGAGAGTTTGAAAAATTATTTTTCTGAACATGATTTTATCCCCCATTTTTATATGGCTTCAACTGCTAGTCTAGAAAAAGCTTGGGAACGTTACAAGGAGATGTCGTTCGCCTCTGAATCAAGAATGGGTGCCGTGACAATTTCTGGAGAAATATTGAAAAATCTCATGGCTGAGATAAAAAACATAGACGATATAAAAAGCGCCATTACAGAAACTGAAAAAGATAAAACTCGTACGACTTCCCACATTCTAGAAATTGTTCTCGCTGGAGCAATTGCTGTTAATGCATCAGATATACACTTCGAACCAGAAGAAAATATGGTTCGATTACGTTTTCGTTTAGATGGAGTTTTGCATGAAGTAATGCAATTACCTTTGGCAGTTCATAAATTTATAAATTCTCGCGTTAAACTTATTTCGGGTTTAAAAATTACAACAACCGCTATCGCGCAAGATGGTAGATTCAGTGTATTCCTTAATGAAACAGAAATAAATATCCGTTCTTCTATCATGCCCGGAGCTTATGGCGAATCAATAGTGTTGAGATTATTGAATCCAAAATCTATCCGCGGAAAATTAGAAGAAGCTGGTATAGAGCCCAAGTTATATGAAGTTTTTATGGAGGAAATCAGAAAGCCCAATGGTCTTATTCTTCTAACTGGTCCAACTGGGTCAGGTAAAACAACCACACTTTATTCCTTCTTACAGAAAATTTATTCTGATGAGGTTAAAATTATTACAATCGAAGACCCTATCGAATACCACCTTCCTGGAATTTCACAAACTCAAGTAGAGGAAGAAAAAGATTATACATTTCTAAACGGCCTCCGTTCTGCTTTGCGACAAGACCCCGATGTAATAATGGTCGGAGAAATTCGTGACGCTGAAACCGCAAAAACTGCTGTGGAGTCAGCACTTACTGGGCACCTAGTTTTCTCGACACTCCATACGAACAATGCGGCTGGTGTTATCCCCCGTCTCATCGACCTTGAAGTAAATCCAAAAATATTAGTTTCAGCTTTATCATTGTCTATCGCTCAACGTCTTGTCCGAAAACTTTGTAACGTATGCAAAAAAGAAAAAGTCATAACCGACGAAGAAATGCGTACAATAAAAACTATATATGAAAAAGCAAAAAATGATGGGAAGGATTTTATAAATTACGGAGTTGATATGAACGCACCACTCAAAATATATGAAGCAGTTGGTTGTGATAAATGTAACAAAACAGGATACCAGGGGCGAATGGGAATTTTTGAAGCGATTAAAAATGATAAAGATATCGAGGAAATAATTGTAAAAAATCCAAGTGAAAGAGAAATCAAAGCTATACAAGCAAAACAAGGAACACTTAGTATGCGAGAAGATGGAATAATAAAAACACTGAAAGGAATTACGTCGCTAGATGAAGTTGCGAGTGTGGTAGATCTAAACGAAGAATAAAATAATTTAATATTTAAATAAAAACCCCGGTTTGTTCTGACCGGGGTTTTTCATTTGGAACTACTTAATAATTTTGGTTCCGGTGGCTTTTTTCCCTCCAGCTGAACCGTTAATCGTGTTCTGGCTTTTGAGACTATAAAAGTTAGACAGTAGATGATCAATTCCATCTCCTTTCCCTTTTATAGAAGCTTTTACCGAGTAGGGTTTATCTTCGAACGTAATTGTTTTATTAGCGTTCAAAGTAAAACTTTTGTCTTGTTGTACAAAAAATGAAAATGTGTAATTTTGATCTTCATCAAATGAAATTACCATTTCCTTAATCTTTCCGGCTTCTCTTTTTGCCTCTATTAGAACTCCAGGGGTCAGAGCTGGTACTACATAAGAGATAACCGTTGCGCTATCTATTTTGTAGACATTACCATCTTTAAACATTGTCACCTTCTTGGGAATCTCGGCGACAACATTTATTTCATACTCGTTAAAAAAAGTGACCGGATCGGTCGGGTCAATACCGGTGTATGTATCCTGCAACCACAACTCCGGCTTTTTCTGCTCTAACTGTTGCGGCTGCACTTCGGGGACAACTGGTTTTATAGTTGTTATCTTTTTATGCGAAGCACAACTAACCAACACTAGCCCTATCAAAAGGGCAAAAACGATTTTTTTCATTAAAAGTCCTCCAATTATTATTTTGTTGTTTAATATTCAATATTTACCATCACTATGTACTATAAAAAACAGAAAGTCAATAGACAACGAAAAATACCCTTTGAGATAAAGGATATTTAAAAAAGAAAAAAACATAAATCTCTAAACAATCCTTTGAAAGCATGCGCGATCAAAGTAATATAAGATTACAGGATAGCCACAGTAAATATAAATATAAACCAAGACGTCCTATGCACATATATAGAGCACGGGGCCGATTGCTTAGAGATTTATGTCCTCTTCGCAAAAATGCTATAATACAAACAGAATATGAACTTTCTATGAGAGAGTATATCATATTACTAATATAATGTCAAGCCCAAACAAAACACCAAAAGACGTTCGTCCCGAGTCCTCAGTCCCGAGGGATGACGTATTTTTAGACCAAACTCTCCGTCCAGAAGTTTGGAATGAATATATTGGTCAAGAAAACATCAAAGCAAACCTAAAAATACTTCTAACTGCGGCCGAGGAGCGTTCTCACCCAGCAGAACACATCCTTTTTTATGGACCTCCAGGTCTTGGAAAAACAACTTTGGCACATTTGATTGCAAAGGAAACCAGAAGACAAATAAAAATTACCTCGGGTCCTGCGATTGAAAAAGTTGGAGATCTCGCTTCTATTCTTACAAATCTTGCTCCGGGTGATATCGTCTTCATAGATGAAATACACCGACTCAATAAAATGGTTGAAGAGATTCTATACCCCGCAATGGAGTCTGGTGTTTTAGATATTATTATCGGCAAGGGTCCATCAGCGCGCACAATACAACTTGAGCTTCCTCCCTTTACACTTATCGCAGCCACAACGCGTATCGCCCTTTTATCATCCCCTCTTCGCTCACGATTCTCTGGTGGAGTATTCCGACTTGAATTCTACACTCATGAAGAAATTAAAAAAATAATTGCACGTTCAGCAAAAATTCTTGGCGTAGAATTAGATGAAGAAGCTCTAGACGAAATCGCTAAACGCGCCAGATTCACTCCTCGTACTGCAAATTATTTCTTAAAACGTTGTCGTGATTATGCTCAAGTTCACAAGATTCCACTAACAAAAGATTCTGTCAAAAAAGCATTGGCATTACTCGAGATAGATGAGCTAGGGCTTTCTTCTTCTGACCGACGAATTCTTAATATAATAATTTCTAAATTCAGTGGTGGTCCCGTCGGGTTAAAAACAATAGCCGCGGCCACAAGTGAAGAAGAAGCAACAATAGAAGAAGTTGTCGAGCCATATCTCATTCAGCTCGGGCTTCTTGATCGCACCACTCGAGGAAGAATTGTAACAAAAAAGGGGTATGCGCATTTAGGTTATGAGCATAAAGATAATTAATAATTTAATAGTTAGAAACTAAAAGTGAAAAATGAGAATCATTGCTATTGATCCTGGGTTTGAAAGAATTGGAATTGCAGTTATAGAAAAGACTAATTTAAATAAAGATAGATTAGTTTTTTCAACTTGTTTTAAAACATCTGCAAAAATTCCTTTTTGTGAAAGACTAGAAAAAATAGGTTCGCGAATTGAAGAAGTAATTAAAAAATATAAACCCAAAGTGATGGCGATAGAAAAGTTATATTTCACAACAAATCAAAAAACAGTAATGGGTGTCTCCGAGGCTCGAGGAGTGATAGTTTATGTAGCTTCAAAAAATAACCTTCCCGTATATGAATACACCCCGCCACAAATAAAAGTAGCAGTGACTGGATACGGCAAAGCAAGTAAAGAAAACATAATGTCTATGATTCCCAAGCTCATAGATATTAATAGTAATATAAATTCTGATGATGAATTAGACGCTATTGCGACCGGGCTAACATGTCTGGCTTGTGAGAAGTTTTCCACAGATGAAAAGGTATTGCAAAGAAAATAATATTTTGATACAAATAGTTCATTATAATTTTAGCGTATTTTAATATGAGTTATAGTGACGACGAAGAATTAAAAATAGGAGATGATAATATTGAAGAAGACGAAGAAGAAATTGATCTAGATCTCAATGATGATAATCTTGATGGTCTTCTTGATGATGATGATTTAGCTGGTGATGAACTTCTTGAAGATAGTGACGAAGTTGCAGGACTAGATGGGTCTGCTGATTACTAAAAAAGACTTCTGGTTTAAACCAGAAGTCTTTTTATTTATTTATTCATTATTTTGATAAATCTTTTTTTACCGATTCGATATGTTCCTGACTGAGCAAAGGCGTTATAATCTTTGGTTTTTTCTTTTGATTCTAAATTTGTAATCGCTCCCTCATCAACAAGTCTACGAAAATCTGATTTTGATGCAACTATTTTCTTTTGAAGTAAGATATCAACAAACAATTTCTCATTACTCACCTCTACTTCTAAAACATCTTCAGGAATTTCTTTTTGAGAAAATGTTTTTTTCCAGTTTTCTTGTGCATCTATGGCTTCTTTTTCATTTTTTATTGTTTTAACAATCTCATATGCCATTAATTTTTTAAATTTCATTGGATTTTCTCCAGATTTAATATCTTTTTCTATTCTTTTTATTTCTTCCATTGATACTTCGGTTAAAAGCTCTAAACCAGATAAAATCGCACTATCGGGATAGGACATTGCCTTCCCAAACATTTGAAGAGCATTATCACCTAAATTAATACCATTCCCTTTGGTCTTACTCATAGTAATACCATCCGGTGCGTCCATCATTTTGTTGGCCCTAATAAATTTTTCTTTATTAAGGTAAATCTTTGACAAATCTCTGCCCACCAACATATTAAATGTTTGGTCTGCTCCACCAATTTCTATATCAACATCCATTGCAACACCGTCATAACCCTGCATTAATGGATAAATAATTTCATGTAGTTTAAGTGGAACATCTTCTTTTAATCTTTTCTTGAATAAATCTCTTTGTAATATTTGTTGTACTGTGAAACTAGACATTAGTTTTAAAACATCTTCCAGTTGTAATTTTGATAACCATTTAAAATTTCTCTCAAAACGAACAGGGTTATCTCCCCCAAAATCAATAAGCTGAGCAGCTTGCTCTTTCCACCCGGCCATATTTTTTTCAATTTCATCATCAGTTAATATTTTTCTAGTAGAACCCTTATCTGGATCACCAATTTTAGAAGTAAAATCACCAACTAAAAAAATAACTTCATGCCCAAGTTCTTGTAAAATTTTTAAAGCTCTTATCCCTATTGCATGTCCAACATGAAGATATGGACCTGTCGGGTCAAAACCTTGATATATTCTTAATCGTTTCCCTGACATTAATTTTTCCTTTAATTCTTCTCTTGATGGAAAAATTTCAGAAACTCCCCTGTCTAAAAATTTCTCTATTTTTTCTTCGCTTGTTATTATCTTTGCCATGTGTATACTTTACCATATTTACACTATTTTAAGAATATAATGTGTTATTATGTGTAATAAGTGGTCAGAAAATCAATTTATAATTAACTATTAGTATTTTGAATGAGAAAAATTAAAAAACTTTCATTAAAAAACATTATTTTTATAATTCTCGGCGTCGGGCTTGTTTTTACTGGGGCTCTTGCGGTTTGGATAAGTACTCTACAAATTCCTGATTTTAAAACATTTACCGAACGAAAAATACAAAGTTCTTCCAAAATTTATGACAGAACTGGTAAAATTCTGCTTTACGATGTAAACCAAGGAATCAAAAGAACTGTAATCCCCTATGAAGACATGGGCACAAATATTCTAAACGCAACTGTTGCCATCGAAGACTCGGAATTTTATCAGCACAAAGGTATCCGCATCACTTCTATAATTCGTGCAACCATTTGGGCAAAATTAACCGGCAGAAAAATTCAAGGAGGCTCAACAATCACTCAACAATTGGTTAAAAATACTCTTCTAACCCCGGAGGTTTCTATTTCTCGTAAAATAAAAGAGTGGATTCTGGCAACGAAAATTGAAAAAGTTATGAATAAGGATGAAATTCTTGCACTCTATTTGAACGAGGCTCCTTACGGAGGAAATATTTACGGAATAGAAGAAGCATCAAAACTATTTTTTGGCAAAGAACCAAAAGAGTTGACCTTGGCTGAGTCAGCATACTTGGCAGCAATTCCTAATGGACCTACATATTATTCTCCATACGGGAAAAATAAAGATAAACTAGATGAACGAAAAAATCTTGTATTGAAAAGAATGTTGGACGTCAATTTTATAAATGGAGATCAATACAATAAAGCTAAAGCAGAAGTTATCACTTTCTTACCTCAACAACCAGTACATATCGCAGCACCACACTTTGTCTTTTTCATTAAAGATTATTTAGAAAAAAAATATGGAGCAAACACACTTGAAAATGGTGGGCTTAAAATAATAACAACATTAGATTATGATTTACAAAAAAAGGCAGAAGAAATTGCAAAAACAAACGCTCTAATAAATGAAAAAAACTGGAACGGAAATAATGCTGCTGTTGTCGTTATTGATCCAAAAACAGGACAGATACTTTCAATGGTTGGTTCGCGTGATTATTTTGATAAAACAATTGATGGCAACTTCAATGTGGCCACGGCCGGAAGACAGCCAGGATCATCATTCAAGCCAATTGTATACTCTCTCGCCTTTGAGAAGGGCTATACAGACCAGACGACGTTATTTGATGTAAAGACAGAGTTCAACGCTTCTTGTAGCCCCACAGGAACGTCTACAGCAACAAACTGCTATACACCAGACGATTATGACAACGCTTTCCGTGGGCCAATGACTCTTCGTGACGGACTTGCTCAATCAATCAACATTATCGCAGTGAAACTTCTTTATTTGGTTGGAGTTCCTGACGCAATCAAAATGGCTCAAAACCTAGGAATCACTACTTTGGTTAATGATCAAAATAGATATGGATTATCACTTGTTATTGGGGGAGGAGAAACCACACTACTAGATATGACTTCTGCTTATAGTGTTTTCTCAAACAATGGAATAAGAAATCCTTATCAAGGAGTATTAAGTGTCGAAGATGGTAGTGGAAATATGTTTGAAGAGTTCAAATCAAACCCACAAGAAATTCTTAAACCAAATTCGACTCACATTCTTTCGAATATCCTTTCAGACAACACAGCAAGAACCCCAACCTTTGGTGCTCATTCTGTTTTGGAAATTCCGGGTAGAGAAGTTGCCGTCAAAACTGGTACCACAAACAACAACAAAGATGCGTGGACTATAGGGTACACTCCATCTGTCGTAGTTGGTGTTTGGGTTGGTAATAATGACAATAAACCAATGAAAAAAGGAGGTGCTGCCTTGGCTGGTCCCATATGGAATGGAATAATGAGTGAAGCTCTTAAAAATTTACCAATAGAGTCGTTTGTTAGACCCGATCTTATAGACACTTCAATCCCACCAATCATTCGTGGCTTTTGGCAGGGAGGAGATACCTTTATCACAGATACTCTTACAAACACCCTAATGACAGAATTTACTCCTAAAAATCTCCAAAAAGAAACGTCAATTACAAATGTTCACACAATTCTATATTGGATAGATAAAGACAATCCACTTATTAAAAAAGAAGGTCAGACAAACGACTCACAATATAATAATTGGGAATATGGGGTACAAGCATGGTGGCAAGCAAATAAAAGTAAATATAAAATTGTGACAAGTGCAGATGTCCCAACAACATACGATACGATACACACAAAAGAAACTAAACCAACTTTCTCAATAATCGGTATAGAAAACAGAGTTTATGAGAAAAACGAAACAATAACAGTTTCAATCACTCCGACAAGTATAAATCCTATTTCGAAAATTGATGTATTTGTAAACAACACTTATATCACCTCTTTGAAAACATTTCCGTTCACAACATCTTTTGCTTTAAGTTCTGTCAATGATATATCGAGCATCAATACTTTGAAAGTGATCGGGGTTGACTCACTAGGAAATATGGGGGAACAAACAAATACCTTTAGTGCAATAACAAATTAAACAATAAAAAACTGCTTCCAATGAAGCAGTTTTTTATTTAATGTCTATAAAATTATTTGAGGGAAGAAGGTTTTTTAGTTTATCTAGAATTTGTTTTTTATGCATCATAACTTCACACCTAAGGGCTGGAGATGCCTGCACATGTATATACCCTGATTTTATTTTTACTAATTGATTGTCTACTTTATGGCAAATCTCATCAGAAATTGTTTTCATCACAATTTCTTTTGTTTCTTCTTTTTGACAAATTATTTTTTTAAATTTATCTAAAAAAATTGTAATGTGATTATAATCCATATTATTTTATCTATTCATAGGCATTACTAAATACATAAATGATGTATCCCCCACACCCCTGATAATCATAGCTCTATTATTACTCGTCAATTCAATACTCAAACTATCTCCACTTATTGATTGGAAGCAATCTAAAATATATTTATAATTGAAGTTAGCCGAGACATCTTCACCAGATAAAGCTCCAGTAAGAAGTGTGGTATTCTCACCGATATCGGTATTCTTTGATTCGATCTCAAAAACTTTATCTTCTGGTTTAATTGTAACAACAACTTGATTAAATTTATCAGAAAAAACGTTTGAAATTTTTAATGAAGAAATAAAATCTTGTTTCAAAACAACTGCTTTAGTAGTTGGATTTTTAGGAATAATTTGTTTGTAGTCTGGAAAACTACCATCAACAACACGAGATGTTAGATATGTATTCTCTGTGGCAAAAGAAATCTGATTTTTTTGTAGTGTTATTTTTACATCCTCTTCCACATTATCAAAAACTTTTATTATCTCGGTTACGTTTTTAAATGGAATTAATATACCACCAAAATTTAATTTCTGTTTTACTTTTATCTTCTTTTCCGCGAGACGGAATGAGTCTGTAGAAACAAACACCAGCATATCATCTTCTGGATATATATAAACACTTCCAATTTCAGGTTTTATTTCTGAAATAGAAGCACTATAATAAACAGCCTTAACTCCTTCGATAAATTTTCTTGTTGGTATCAATAGTTCCTCACCTTCTACGATTGGAATAGTAGGAAAATCTTCATGAGAAATACTTTTCAATAAAATAGTACTGGCTTTTGTTTTAACCAATAGGTTCCCATTAATTAATTCAAACTTAACAAGAAGATCACCCTGTAAAACAGAAAACAATGATGATAAAATATCACCTCGAACAGCAACAACTCCTTCTTTCTCTACTTTTGCAGGTATTTCTATTTCAATTCCGATATTTAGATTGGTAGCTCGTAGTTTTAATGTTTTTCCTGTCGCAACCCAAAGAACAGAACCAAGTACAGGAAGAGTTAAATTTTTACCAGTAATTCTTTCTACTAAAACCAGGGCTTTTTTTATTTTATCTATTGAGCATTCTATTTTCATAATTCTTCGACATTATAGTTTTCCTATTATGTGTATAATTATCTATTAATAATTTATTACTACTATTATCACTGTGGATATGTGAATTACTTTTTTAATTAATAAAAACAAGTATCTTTTTCGAAAATTTTTTTTTCTAATAATTTTAACTTGTTAATTAATCCTCTTATTTTTCTAAATCAAATATTTATCCACATTTTACTCTTCTTTAATAACACCTTTTCCACACACTTATTATTTGAACATTATTCTAATCTTTTCTATTTCTTGTAGAAGCGACGGGTCGGTTTTTAGGTCAGCTTTTATTTTCAAATGAGAGTGAATTACTGTTGTGTGATCTCTGTCTCCTAATTTTTGTCCAATCAAAGGATATGAAATATTGAAATCTTCTCGTAATAGGTACATTGCAACCTGACGGGCTCGAACTATTTCTTTTCTTCTCGTTTTTTCATAGATGACATCTTCAGAAAGGTTATAGTGGTTTGCAACAATCTGCACAATATCTTTAATCGCAACTGTTTTCTTTGGTTTGATATTATTTTTAATAAGTGATTTTACTTCAATTAATGACAGTGCTCTGTTTTTCAATTGAGATTGGCAAATAACGGTATTTAAACTTCCCTCTAGTTCACGAATATTACCTTCAAGTATTTCTGCTAAATAAGAAACAATCTCTGGTTCCATTATGCAATTAGTCGATTCAAATTTTGCTTTTATTATTGCTACTCGCGATTCATAATCCGGTTCTATTATTTGGACTGTCATTCCTGAAGCAAACCTAGACTGAAGTCTGTCCTCAAGGCCTTGGATAAAATTGGGATGTTTATCAGAAGAAAAGATTATTTGTTTGTTGTTCTCATATAAAGTATTGAAAAGGTGGAATAATTCTTCTTGGGTTTTGTCTTTACCAGAGATGAACTGGATATCATCCATTATTATTACATCATATTTTCTGTATTTTTCTTTGAAGGAGTTCGGATTTTTGTTTTGGATTGAATTTATATAATCAATAGTGAATTTTTCTAAACTCACATAGTAAACTTTCTTGTGCGGGTGTTTTATTTTGATGGTATTCCCTATTGCTTGTATCATGTGTGTCTTTCCGAGCCCGGTGCCACCATAAACAAAGAAAGGGTTATAGTTTTGCCCAGGGTTAGAGATTATTGCTTGTGCAACGGCATAGGCGAGCTCATTGAAAGGGCCGACAATAAAAGAATTGAAGTTGTATTTTGGATTTAGATTATCATCTTTATTGATATATAAATCATTTAATGGGAACTCCTTGTTTATATTGGCATGGATTTTTGATGTTATTCTGTCGTTAATTTTTATGTCATCTGGTGTTCTTGTTTCTTGTTTATGTATGACATACTCAATACTACGGATATTATCTTCATATCCCATAAGGGTTTTAATGACCATTTTGTGAAATTTATTATATAACCAATCTTTGACAAACTCATTTGGGACGCCAACGTAAATAACCCCAGAATCTTCTTTAATGATAGAGGTATTTTTGAACCAAGTAGTGAAATTGGCTTTTGAAATATTTAATTCAATTTCTGATAAGCATTTGTTCCAGAGACTTTTTGTATCCATATGGTGTATATTATACATTGTTTTTTGAGATGGCAATAATTACACCTCTTGATAACAGTGTTAATATCGTGTGGATATGTTTTTTAGCACATATTGCTTTATTGTCTAATATAGTATATATTTTTATCATGTCTCAAACATATCAACCAAATAGAAGGAAAAGAGCAAAAACCCATGGATTTCTTGTTCGTACCAAAACTAAAAATGGTAAAAAAGTAAATCAAGCACGACGCCGAAAGGGTCGAGCCAATGTTTCCATAAAGAAATAAACATGCTTCCAAAGAAAAAGCGGGTTACAAAAGAAATTTTCCAAAATCTAATGGACGGCGGGAAAACCTTTTCTACCCCGCTTTTTCTATTTCGTTTTGATAAAAGTGATCTACCCAAATACGCCTTTGTCGCCCCAAAAGGGATATTCAAAAGTGCTGTTAAAAGGAATAAATATAGGAGAATTGGCTATAATATAATACGTTTTATCTCAGTAAGGGTAGGAATGGGTGTTTTTATTTATAAAAAACAAGCTTTAATGGCAACAACTGAAGAAATCAAAGAAAATATCCTATTTATTCTAAAAAAGGCCGATATATATAGATAAATTACAAATACGCACAAAATATGCTTATTTATCAATGGATTATGAAAAAAGTCATTATTTTCATCATTAATATATATCAAAAAACCCCACTTAGGGCCCATTCTTCGTGTGTATTTTTGCCTACATGTTCTGAATATACCAAGCAAGCTGTACAGAAATATGGTTCTTTGGGAGGGTTAGGACGTGGTTTTATTAGGATTTGTCGATGTCATCCATGGCAAAAAACCCACTACGATCCACTTAAATGAGAAAAGGAAGTTAATTCTCACGCGCTATTAATAAAAATTTTGATTTTTAAACCTTTTCATATACAATAGATCCATGATTAACACATTATGGAATGCTATATTCTATCAACCAATATATAACGTCCTGATTTTCATTATAAACCACATTACTTTCGGCGATGTTGGTTTTGCTATTATTTTAGTTACAATCATTGTTAAATTAATACTCTCTCCCCTAACAAAGAAATCAATCCGTAGTCAGGTTCTCATGAAGAAAATGGAACCAGAAATAAAACAAATAAAAAAAGATTTTCCAAACAAAGAAGAACAAGCTAAAAAAACTTTTGAATTATACAAAAAATATGGGACAAATCCTTTCTCTGGATGTCTTGTTGTGCTTATTCAACTACCAGTCATCCTGGCACTGTATTCCGTCTTTTATAAAGGTTTATCTATAGACCCAAGTAAAGTTTATTCATTCATTCAAATCCCCGCTACCCTTCACACAAACTTCTTGGGTTTGATAGAAATGAGTAGTAAGAGTATTTTCCTTGGAATTTTTGCTGGTGTAACACAATTTATCCAAGGGTATTTGTCTATTCCAGTTAAGTCAAAGAAAATCGAAATTGTAAAAGAGGTAGGAAAACCTGAAGAACCAAAAACATTTCAAGAACAACTTTCTGATAGTATGCAGATGAATGTTCGTTATATTTTACCAGTCTTCATTGCCTTTATCGCATGGAAAATATCTGCGGCAGTTGCAATATATTGGATTGTGAGTAATATATTTACTATCGTTCAAGAATGGTATATCAGGAGGCAGTTGTCACAAAATACGATTTAAATATCAATATTAAATAATAAATTAAGAATTATGCACCAAGATAAAATCAAAGAAACTATAGAGCAAATATTTAAACACACATCGTGTGCTATTACTAAACTCGAGTTTTCAGATGACAACGGAATGCTTTGGTGTATGATAGAAACTCCTGATTCAAGTTACATTATCGGACGTGATGGAGAAACATTACGTTCTCTTAACCATTTAGTTCAAAAAATTGTTGAAAAAGATATAATTGGCGAGGAGGAAGGAAGAGGGCCAAATGTTTTCATTGATGTAAATGGATATCAAAAGAAACGTTTTGAAAATTTGAAAAATATTGCACACATGATGGCTGAACGCGCTCGATATTTCAAAAGCAATATTGAGATTGACCCAATGCCGGCCTATGAAAGAAAGATTATTCACATGTATCTAGAAGGAGCTAAAGATATCAAAACTGAATCAGAAGGATATGGTCCAACCCGCAGAGTGGTAATCAAATACGTAGATAATACACTATAATTAAAAATCCCCAGAAGTCATCTGGGGATTTTTATTTCTTACTTATTTTAGATCTAAACTCCACAATGTCGAATCTTTTTTATTTACAAAGAATAGAGTGTCTTCATTGTCACTTAAAAACATTTTAGTTGCATCTATTGGGGTTTCTCGCATCGAGTTTGCTATAGTCGAGATGTCCCCTGTCGTAGAATCGATTAGTACAAAATAATCGTCAAAAGATATAAGCCCTTTATACCAAATGTCAGGATATTGATTACCATTTATAGCATTTGGTAAAGCACAAAAAATATTTGTCGTATTGTTTGACCAAACACACTTCTCTGGCAAACCATATATACCTAAATCTTTTGTTGTGTGACTTTTAGTGTCAAATATTTTAAGGCGAGGGCCAGCTCCAGTAGATTCACTATATAAGACCGAATAACCATTTTGGTTAACTAAAGTGGTAAGACCTTTTATTCCACCAAAAACCTTAGATGTTGTTTGGTTTTTTGTATTTAGTAAAAAAATATCACCACCTACCCCATAAGAAGCTTTTGTAGTTAAATATATGTCTTTATTTGTTGCCCACTGTGATAACCACTCTGTAAGTGGAGATGTAAATACAGTATCAATTTTTGTGTTACCAAATATTCTAATTTTACCTACTACTCCGCTATCATTTTCTTCTAAGTAAAAAAACTTATCTTTATCTGGAGACAAACTCAAGTCTGAAATTCCTTCTGGTAGGAATTCACCAGCTGTTGCGCCAAGTGTTGAGACAAAGCTGCTTATTTTATTTTCAGAAGAAACATATCTAAAGACTATAGTATTACCTAGCCCGTTGAAGAAAGATTCATAAATACTCGGTATTGTCGAGTTTGAAATCTTTTCCTCTATTTTTTTATCTAAAAACATTTTATATATGTGGCCATTTGCCCTTTCGACATATCTCAATGATGGAACTAATTCATACTGGTTTTTATCAGCTACTGTGGTTATTACTGTTTTTATGAGCAATGGAGCCGTTTCGGAGTCTATTGTTCCTGTAGTTGTAAGACCTTTTAATTTTTGGAAATCCTCAATTGCTTGTGTTACTTTTTTGCCAAAATTCCCATCTACCACAAGAGGAGGATTTAAAGAAAGAGTGTTGTTTAAAAATATTTGAATTTCTTTTCTTCCGTTTTGGTCTTTAGGATCTAGTATCACAGTTTTTGTTTCTGGAACAACAGGAGTTTCTTTAATTAAAGGTCTTTTATCTTCAAAAAAAGAAGCGCCAGATACTGCAAAGTTTGTTATTTGGTGGAATGAGGTTTTTGCTTGAGACCCTTCTAGATCTGGGTTATTTGTTGTTTGCCCACTATTATTGTCACTTGGGTTTTGTGCCCCAGAATTGAATGGATTTAAATTTTGATACCAAGTAGCTGGATTACTAGTAGTCGCTGGATTCTTTTTATTTATTAATGAAAAAATTATAAAGATTATTACTCCTATGATAACAAATGTTGATACAAAAATGATTATAGTTTTTTTTGACATAAATTATTTTACTCTTCTTATATATTTAATATAATCTTTATATTTACTAATTGGGAATATTCCAAGTGCTTTGCCCGGTTCTATTTTTTCACTGCTATGAGAGTCAGCGAGCTGACCACCTCCTATATAAATCATTACATGCCCGTTACTCCCATATCTTTGTGGGTTGTCATCTGGTCTCCACCCTACTATGTCCCCTATCTGTAGTTCCACTCCATTAATGCTTGTTCCGTTTATTGATGTTACTTTTTCTGCTCCAAGGAATATTGTATTAGTTCCACCATTAATATGAGATACACCCGCGCATTCTAGTACTTTAGAAACGAAACCGGAACAATCATATTTAACAGTATTATTAGGGCCGATACCACCCTTAGGAAGATCTTTACTATATGTCATTTTTCCGTCAAAGCTTCTTACAATAGCTGGTATATTAGATACACCAGGAGAACAAATTATTCCACTGGGTAAAACAGTCCCCCCTGGAATTCCAATATCAACGTCACCACCCACTTCTGCTGTTACTGCAGCTATGTTCATGTCTGTTGATAATAAATCAGGATTAATTGTATTTAATAATGCATAAGCACCAAGAGCAATAAATAAACCAAACAAAGCATTTTTTATCTGTGCTTTTGCCTCTGTTTTTCCAAAGATTGATTCATCCCCCATATATTGAAAACCTCCTATAACAATCATTACCACCGCTAAAACAGCACAAAGGCCTATGGCTATTTTGAATATTATATTAAAATAATCACCCATATTGCTCGGTGCTTGTTTCAGACTACCTATTGGGGCAAGTAAGGTATAAACATCTTTTGGCTTATTGTCTTTTTGGGGAGTGACAGTTTGAACCTCCGAGTCAGTTTTTGTAATTATTTCAGACCCAGCAACCCCGGGCTGTGCAGAATATTCGATTTTTTGTAAACCGCTATTTCTAATTTGGAAAGTAATTTTATAGGTATTTCCTGCCTCTAAAATATCTCCAGTAAGGTAAGTTGATTCATTATTAAATATTTTTTCTTCACTAGCTTCTGAAAATATCTCCGCGTTATTTTTATAGAAATTAATGATGACAGGAGTATCATTGAGGATGTCTGTTGTTTTTATGCTGAAGCTCCAAGCATATTTTTTTAACAACCCATTTTCATGCTCGCTTTCTCTTTTCACCTCCATTGTTGAGGCCGCCGCCTCTGTTCTTCCCGCAACATTATAGGAAAATAAACCATCAATAACACACACAAAGACAAGTATCACTAAAAAATAAAAAATGTGTTTTTTCATATTATAAATTAATTTTTAATAAACCCTCAACGTTTTGGAATAATTCCCTAGTATTTTCCATTATGAAATTTATTGTCGCGTATCCACCGTGTGAATCTGGGCGTATTGTGAGTTCTGTTTTCTTCGTTGGTGTTTGTACAATTTCATCATTTATTTTCCATGTATATAATAAATTATTTTCTTTACCTTTTACTGATAAGAAATATGGTTCTCCAACTATTGTTATCTCGTCTTCTTTGAAAGACACTTCTTTTTTGAAACCATTATTATATAAAACACCCTCTATCGGAGATTTTTTATAAAAAATCATTTCTGGGTTAAAAAGCGGTATTTCTACTGTATTTTCTGCAGAATAATCTCCATTTACCGATGAAGCATTAACTGTTATTTTGTTTGTCTTGTCGAACATACTATTTTTAAACACAAAAGAATTTTTATTGTAACCAGAAGCATCAAGTACTGCATCATCATTGTTTTTCCATGAATATGAGACATCTCCATTTCCAGATTTTATCGTATTTGTATTTGGTATTGCTACTACTTTTATAAGAGCGCCACTTATTGGTAATGATTTACCTCTGTAAAATGGTGGTGTATAACCATCGGCAGACTCCCACATTAGTTCAATTTCAGAGGGATTTATGATTACTTGTTTTTTTATTGTACTCATTGATCCAGGGGGGGCGATGGTAATATCAAAAGTAGTAGTGGTATTTGGTCCTCCAGTTTGGAAAGTATAACTTGTTTTACCTATGCCATATAAAACAATACCTGAATCTGTTTGCCACGTGATTGTAGCCATATTTAAATCAGTAGCATAACTAATTAAATTGATGGTTACATTTTTGTATGGTTGTGGGTTATTTGGAGATGTATTTACTCCTATCTCCCCTTCTTGGACATCAATCTGAGTTTCAGCTCGAGAAAAACTCGGTATGTTTATTATACCTATAACAAAAATTACAATGATAAAAATTTTAATGCCGATAGATTTCACTTTGTATATTATATAATAACTTTTACTCTCTAACAACCAAACCAAATATATTAGTTTTGGATACCGCCATTTGAAGCCTCCAGCTCCTCTTTTGCCTTTTTAATTGCGAAAAGCTGTGAAGGATCTGAGGTTATAATCTGATCTTCTGTATATGAAGCTATCGTCTTAACTGCGACATGTTTCAAACCAACAAAGAATATCCCCTCACTCACATTTGCTTCAAGTAGTAAGAATTTTTCTTCTTCAGTAAGACTAAAAGTCTTTTGCAGTACATCTATTGTTGCTGGTGACTGTTTTAACAATAATTGGATTGATGAGTTGGTTATGATTGGTACTCCATATGGACTTTTCATAAAGTCGCCTACGTCTTGGGTGATAGTTGCAAGTCCGAGCCAGTATTTTCTACCTCTTTTGGCAATTGAGAACAAGAAAGAAGCTGTATCTTCTGATTTCATCATCCACCAGGCCTCATCAACCACAAGTAATCGTTTCTTGATATTTTTACGAACAGCATTCCATATATAGTGGGTAACTATATACATTGCGACTGGTTTTAATTCGTCTTCCATGTCACGAACTGAGAAAACAATAAATTTTCTGTTTATATCTACATTTGATGGTTGATTCAAGAAAGAAGCCCAAGAACCGCGAGTGTATTTTGTGAGACGCTGGACAAGAGATTCACTCCCTTCCATTCCAGAAAGAATTGCTTCAAAATCAGACAATAAAGGAGTTTCGATGTTTCTAAAATCAGATTCAGCGGTGATATCTTTCAACGCATAAGTTTCTGTAATAGCGCGGTCTATGATCGAATCTTCTTCTGGGGTTAAACCACCGAGCATTATGCGGAACAATCCGACGAGATTTATAGTGTTTGATCTAAGAACGTCAGCCCCTGTTTCATCTTGGCCAATTGCAGGTAACTCGAAAGGGTTTATATGGTGATTTGAAGAAAGTGAGATATTGAAATATCTGCCACCAACTGCTTCAGCCAGGTATTCATATTCACGTTCTGGGTCGATAACAATGACTTCAGTATCAAACATCAAAGTTCTGATAATTTCTAATTTTGTCGCATAAGATTTACCCGCACCGGCGGTTGCGAAAATTATAGAATTGTAGTTCGGAAGAGAAAATCTATCAAACAAGATAAGACTAGAATTATGACGATTTATGCCATATAATATACCCTTATCATCGGTTAGATCAAAAGATACAAATGGGAAAATACTTGAAAGTGGTTCGGTGTTTAGCTTTTGATGAATACTAAGTATATCTGTGCCAAGCGGAATGACACTTTTAAACCCTTCAGACTGCTGGAAAAGAGCCGGTTTTAGATATATAAGTTTTGATTCTAGTAGTGATTTAATCTCATTCTCAATTTTAAACAAATCATTTTCACTTTCCGCATATACAGTGATATAAAGACCTACATCAAACATTTTTTCTTGAGCCTGCATCAGATTATCTCGCAAATTTTCAAGATCTTGGTATGCAGTATCGAGCATTGGGTCACGCACTAGACCTTTTGACTCCCGAACAGAGATTTGACTTTGAACTTCAGCAACTTTTTTCTGGAAAGTTCTCAAAATTTCAGCAGTTTCGATTGGGTGGATAAAGATCGATACATCAAAAACTTTATCAAGGTTTATTATTGGAGAAAACCAATTGTCACTAAGATATCGTGGGTATGAAATGACAAAAAATGTTCTCGCAATTTTGTCTCCGAGATTTAACGATCTTGGAGTTATTTGAAGAGCACTTGGTGCAATAATATCTTGAAGTTCGAGAGTAGCTGCTTTGTATATTTCACTTGGAAGAACCGGCATAACCATGTTGCTCTTTGCCCTCGATATGTTACTTTTTTTGCCCAATAAGTCTGAAAATATTGACATATTATTGTAATTTTATACCCTGGCTAATATCACCAGGATTAAACGTTTTATAAAACAACTCCACTACTTGGTCTGTCTTGAGCTCAGATGTTCTTATCCCCATCCCGCCGAGACCTTCACTGATGACTCTTGTCCGCTGGTCTAATTGCGTTCTTTTTTCTTCAAAAGAGGCCATATCTATGGCTTTTTTGGTGTCTTCGACTTGTTTTTTGGGTGCTCCACCACCCAGGAGATTGTCCATCATTTTATTCCCCGATTTTATTATGGTGGGTGTATAAGGAACGATTATAAAAAAAGTCTTCGTCATTATGTTAACCTCGTCGGTGAAAGATTTTATAAAATTTATATATTCTTTTGTTTGTATTTTTAATAGCGGTTCAACTTGTTCTTTTATTCTTCCCTCAAGAAGTAGAAGATATGGTCTGATATCTAGTCTTCGTGATTGGACTACTATTTGAGTAGAGAAATCTAACCCGTTTATGAAATTTTGGAAACCACTTATTATGGCAGCTTGTTCTTCAGAAGATTTTAAAGAAAGATTTAATGATGAAGCAACCAATATAGAACGAAGACCACCATCTTTGAGGACAATGATTCCATTCCGCACCTCTTTGATTTCGACAAATTCTTGTGAACTTTTTGCGCTTATTGCCATAAAATAATTACTAATTAACAATTACTGATTACTAATTGTATATTTACATTATATCATATTTCTTTACTCAACAATTAGTAATTAGTAATTGGTAATTATCAATTACTCCTTCTCTTTCCCCTGCACGTCTAAACTCCAAGAAAGATCTTTGAGTTTATTTGCAGATGTCATTGGAACCATTGAGACAATCTGAGGTGCTTCCGGCTCCTCCCCCTCTTTGTCATTTGGATTTATTAATCTCTGTTTCCATATATATAATTTATTTGAAATAAAGTAATTGATACCGGCCTGAAGATAATATGAAAATGGTTTATTATTTATCTTATAAAAAACCAAAAGTATAGATAATATGGCCACAGGAATAATCAAAAAGATACCAATCCAAAGTGGAAGTATTTTATATATAACGAAAATTAACCCTCCCCCTCCTATCATGTATGCGAACTGAGAAAAAGTGAAAGGCCCGAAGAGCTTATCGTCTATATCAATAAATTGTGGGACTTTGAATTGCATGATAATAATTACTAATTAAAAAACAATTTGAAAATTAAAAACCTCAATTATCTTTTACTCAAATGATTCTCTGTATGGATCAGCTTTTGAACTTGATTGTCTCGCATCGTTTTTCTTGATGTCTGACATGCTACTTATTTTAGGCAAAGAGTGATCTGATATTGTATGTTCACTGGTAGTTACTCCTTTTAATTTTTCTTCGATTATATTCTGAAGAGTGTTTTTTTCCTCAACTATTTCACTTGTGGTTGATTTAGCGTATGAAGGAATAGGTATTTTAACCGCTTCTTGGAGAGGTTTAGTCTGTTCTGGTTTTTCTATTATACCCGATGTTTCATTTTTAATTGTTTCTTTATATGGCGGTAGTGGTATTTCATCATTTTTTGTATTTTTGCTCTCATTTTCTTTTCCCCAGTGTGTTTTCAATATCTCTCTTATCTTTCCTAATATTTTTTCGTTAACATCATCTACAAGACCAGTGAGTTCATCTTCGTCTATCTTTATTTTCGAAGCTAGTTCTGTTTCGTACTGATCGGGGTGTATTATTCCCAGCATTACTTTAATGGTTATATCTTCAAGTTCTCCCATCTGTGCGACATTTAATTTATGTTTTTCAGCAATATCATAAAGTACTCCCTGATAATTTGATTCACTTATAGACTCCTGAACCTCTTTTGGTAGAGAATTAAATCTATCATCAAGTTTCATTTCCCCACCATATTTTTCTTCTAGTAGTTCTTTGTTGTTGTTTAAGTATGTGTCGAGTAACTTGCCGTAATTATCATTCAATATATACATATTGATTTCATTTAGAAGCTCGTTAAAAATTATTTTATCCAAACCAAGTTCATTTTCTATGGTTATCTTATATTCTTCGGGCTCAATAACGGCAAGTAAAAGTAGGGTTGTTTCAGTTGCTAGAGTTTTTGATTGTTCATCAGTTAGTTTATATTTGATACTAGCGTTTTGCAAAATACTCATCCATTTCATCTCAGAAAATAGCTTCTGTAGATTGTCTGGAAGTTTTAAGTAATATTTCTTAATATTTTGTTTTAATTCATTCTGATCCATTTTCTAATTTTTAATTATTAACTAATTTTAGTGATGCCCTCCTCCTCCACCATGGTCACCTCCCCTGTGCCCACCTCCTCCGCTGGATGGTTTTGGAACTTCTATTTTTAAGTCTTTTAATGATTCAGATAAAACACTCCCTATATCTTTCCAAACATCTTTTTGTCCTGTGCCGTAGTTAACATCAACCCCACTCTTTAAACCAGCTCTTATGCCACTAGCAAGAATAGCAGTTAACCCAATTCCAAACTTTGCAAAACTTTTTGATGAAGTTGTAAGTTTTGATAAATTTCTGAGGTCGAATGAACCCCTACGTAGCGCAGCAGAAAACTCACCCAAAGATTGGCTCGCCTCGATAGCCGAAATCATTTCTCCCGATGAATCTTTTTTCTTGAGCCCTGCACTATTTAAGTCTGATTTGAGAGTTGCTTCAGCGACAGCCGGGTTTGTTTTTTTGTTTATTTCATATTGGTCATAAGCATAATTTACATTATGTTCAATAATTCCTCTGTCGGACTCCTCTTTTACAGATTTCCAGTCGCTAGCTTTATAGTGATCTCTTGCTATCTGATCTTTATCCAATGCTTTTCGAGCATCTATTTGTTGTGGTTCGGTTAATTCACTAAATTTAACACTATCTCCATACCCAAATTTTCCACCGAATTCACTTTTAGCTGCACTATCTAGTGCTTTTTGTGATCTATCTTTTTTACCAAAATCTTTTTCTGATTGCTGTAATTTCTCTTTGGTGTTTATACTACTCCCAGCGGCATTTTTACCTGCAGGAATTTTACCAACTAACGTTGCAATCCCGGCAGTCCCTGCTTTTCCAACCCCGGATATCGCTTTGCCTCCAAGTTTGAAATAAGAAAAAGGATTAAGTTTATTCATATTATTCCACTGATCTTTAACTCCCCCAAATTTCAAATCTTTTTGTCTAGCACTATCATTTTGAATATTTCTAGCCACAGATCCAACAGTACTTCTCCCTAGCGCGGCAACTCCCAGTGCTGCACCTCCCAATGCAACACTACCAACAGCTGCTATTCCTTTTGTAATTGCTTTGCCGATTTCTCCAGACATATTATGAGCAATATCTTTTGCTTTCATTAATAGAATCATTATAAATATAAATGGAACCAAAATAGCAATAACTAAATTCAATCCAGTTTTGTTTGTTACATCGATTAACCCAAGTCCCTTATCCAGAAATTTAACAATTAAATACATAAAGAAAACAAACACGGGCGCCAAAAATGCCAGTTTTATTGTGTCCGGCCACCATTTTTTCCAGCCTATCATGTCGAGGTCTTGAAGGCCTGGGACTGTATAGCTAAAAAAAGCAATAGGTGCGAGTATCATAGCTAGCCATAGGCCTATTACTCTTGTTATAAAAATAAGTGCTGAAGACATGAAAGCTATCATTCCTATAACATTGATTACGATCGCTAGTATTTCTACAAGGATAAATGTTCCTACTGTTATACCATCATTCGTAGTTTGTTCATTTTCTACTACTGTAGAACTTTTTACTTGAAGAGTATTTACATCTTTTGCTCGACTTATAATTACTTGTGGGTTAACTTTGGCAACAATTGCTTCGGATAATTTTATTTCTCCAAATTCTCCAAGTTGACTGCCAGCTTTTGCTGGATCACTTTGGTCTGTTTTACTATTAAGAACAATTACTTGTGGATTATAAAATACTCGAGTTATGATATTTGATGCATCAATAATAACTTGGACGGCGAACAAACTGAAGTTTATCAAGAGTCCGATTATTACTACATTTATAATCATTTCTTTTGTTTTACCACCACCCACATTTAAAATAGTTGAAAATGCAATGTATAGCATCACAAAGATGAAAAACATATTGCAGAAATCTCTAACTACGCCCCACCCTTCTACCACAAATGACGAACGGTATGAAGTATCACTTACCGAATACATAACTGCGAAATCTAATGCTTTACCAGTAAGACCAAAAAGGAAAGATGTTGGTTTAAAAATTAAATAATGTATCCCTTGAGCAATACAACCACCTATTTTAGTTGGGAAAAGAATACGACAAGTTGGTAAATCAGAAATTTTTTTGAGATCTTCGCTGTTGCTTGTTCCGGTTACTATTTGAGTCGTTGTCGTTTTTATACACTCTCCTATTATGAGGTCTACGGCTTTGTTTATGTCGGCTTCATTTTTTAGCGAGTCATGAGATTCTTGGCAAGATTCTATTGTTGTGAAGCTATTTTCTTCGGTTGTGGTGTTACCGCTATTGTCCTTCGAGGTAACTATATAACTATATGAATCTATATTTTTTATGTTTCCACTTGCAGCATTGTTAGAGTTAAATAATTGACAAGGTGAATATACGATATCCATATTTGTACTTACCGATAATGCTACTGTTGAATTCTTTCTTTCCGTTTCTCTATCGATATTGCATGAATCTATATAATCAAAAGGTTTTGATTTCTCGATGGTTTTTTCAACTGAATATAAACTTGTCGTGGTTTTCGTGTAATAGTATTTCCCTGTATAAGTAGCTACATCACTAGAAGAGGTAGAGAGCCCAGATGTAGACCTAATACCCCAACTGTTATCAAGATTACCCGCGCCACATTTAATTGCTCCTGTGAGATCTTTGCCAAGACATTGGTATTGAAGTGGCCCTTTATTTATGGGCGTTTCATTTTTATTATTTGTATCGCTGACATCAAATATAAACCAAACATGATCACAAGCTGTGCCACTGCAAGTCTTCTCCCCCATTTTAAATGTAAAAGAAAAGGTGTCATTGGTTATTAAATATCGATTAGATTTGAGTTCCTGATTTAAAATACCGGCATTTTTTGTGGAGTTAACTTCAACCACAATATTGTATTTGTCTTTACACCCCGTACTTTTTATCAGAACTTTCATTTCATCTGGTCTGGGGATACTAGTATTATTAAATTCGTTATCATTCCAGTGAGGTGTTGGGTAAGAGATATTTTCATCAGAAATCACACAGTCAGCGGCTTCGGCGATATTATTTTTTGATATTAAGTTATTACCAACACCAAAAAACGCAAATAATTGCAAAAATATTGTAGCTATTATGATATATGGCACAAATTTCTTAATCATCTGTTTTTAATTAATAATTTTTTAGATTATTAATTACACAATCATCTCTTTATGCATTCTAATTCTAACACTTTTTTCTTTTATACTCTATTTACACAACATACACACAACTTTCTCTTACCAAATATTAAGAATCCTCTCTGCGTTTTCGAGAATTACACCATCTTTCCATTTACAACCTGCCTTCAAAAGTTCTTCTCTAGGAGGAGCCTTCATAGTACCGAATATCTTGGTACTCATATTAGAACAACTTTGAGAAGTATAACGAGTTTTGATGTTATTACCAGAGCATTTATTTTGTGTAGAATTTGCAGTTGTACAATATTGGAAAGCAAATTTATTAAATAAATCATAACAACTAGCACCTCTTGTTCCAGAAGTAACTTGATATTCATAATCTCCTTCTTGGTTTGTATCGGAGCCAATTGGTATTGGGGGATTAATGAAACTCACATCTTCTACTAGTGTTCCATAATAGTAACCTGAAACAGCTTTACACCCAGGGCCATCACCAGTAGAATAATAATTACCAGTTTGCTGTACTCTTGCGGATGAATATGTCCCATTAATATTATATTCATAGTTACCCTCAAGCCAGTTATAATCTGTATATGCTACGGCACCCGTCCTTGAATAAGGAAATGCTCCAGATGGATTATGATATTGGTATGATGGTTGATACCAAGGATTACCGTGTCTCATGTCTTGTGCCAGATCACTTGTCCTTGTTCCGTAAAAACTATCGTTGTATTTTGTGTTTGCTTCAGCCTCGAATTCTGCTAAGAAATTGGTGTCACATGATTTAGGATTTCTTATACAAAAATTATTGAAACCATAACTATCCTTTGTTTGCAAATAGCATTGTTTTGATAGACCATCGATTTGATCCATGAAATTGTTTTGTTGGTCTATCTCATTATATATAGTAGAGATGTCCTCGCTGGTTCTTAGTGTTGATGAGATAAGATAAAACTTACGAAGCAATACTGCCAATCTTGCCTTTTCTTCATCTGTAAATGTTATTGGGTTTTGCTCTATATCTAGACAAATATTTGGTGACATTGGAGCATCTAACTCTGAGCTGTTTGTTGGTACGTATTCGTTTTCTAGTTTTCCATCTATGTGGCATTGTGGGTCTTGTATATCTATTTTCCAATCACCATCGTTATCTATACCATCATTACATGCAGATGGTGGAGTTTCTTCATCATTCCAAAGCGGAATATAGGGCTCTCCCAAGATACCATTTGTATGACAACCCTCATCATCAATATCTTTCTTATGATCTCTATCATTGTCTATTGTATCATCGCATTGTTTTGGAGAAATACTTTCAGAATCGTGTGTTGGTACAAAGAGTCCTTCCATTTTACCACCAATGTGACATTGTGGGTCATTTATATCTATTTTCTCATCCCCGTCATTCTCTTTTCCATCACTGCATTCAGTGTATCCAACTGGCGCTGGTGCTGAACCAGATTCAGAAAGAATATTAGGATCATATGTTTTTGCATTATATGTCTCTACTGGGCTTTGGCCGTTTTCATCTACTAGTCCTGCTGTCCCTCGGGAAGCATTGTTATCTAAAGCGATTCCATCTGTATGACAGTTTGGATCTTGTATATCGATTAATCTGTCCCAATCATTATCTATTCCATCAGAACATTGAGGTTTGTATCCCCAAGGGACACTTTCTGAATACCAATCTGGATCATAACTATCATTGTTCTTTGGATTTCCATCTTTATGACATTCTGGGTCGGCACTATCGACGAGAGTATCATTATCATTATTACTTATACCATCGCGACATTCTGGAACAATAGGAATAATTTCTGGGTTTACGAAAACTAAAACAGTTGCACTACTCGAACCCGTTCCAGGCAATCCTTCGCACGACACTACGTATGATCTGCTTTCTGTTAATGCTCCTGTCGAGAATGATCCATTAGTTGTTGATACGCTCTCTCCTCCTTCAACTGTATCAATCGGAACACTAGCGGCACAAGAAACCGCGTTGGTTGATGTCCAACTTATTGTAGATGACCCATTATATGGGATGGTTTCTGGGTTCGCTTCGATTTGTACTGATGGAAATTTATTCAATTCCACTGTTACGAAAACAGTTCCACTTGTTGACTCATTTGCTCTAGTACATTTTACTGTGTAAGACATATCCTTAGTAAGTTTCCCAGTAGAAACTCCAGAGTTTGTTGTTCCTGTTCCAGTAATTCCTCCACCAGAAAGAGTACAAGCTGTTGTATTTTCAGACTTCCAACTGATTGATGAAGTTCCTCCATAAGTAATAGTTTGTGGTGTTGCAGTGACTGTGACACTCGGCATATTGTCCTCACCTGTTGTACAAGCTTCCGGATTTGTTGCTCCATTCAAACAAGCTCCATTTAAAGTAGTACAAGTTGGAAAATTATCTGCTCCATTTGTACACTTATTAACTCCGGTAGTACATTCTGGAGGATTAGTTGCGTTATTTATACAAACAGCAGTCCCCACTGTGATCAAAACATTACCGCTACTAGCACCTTTGGGACCATTACAAATTACAGTGAAAGATTTACTTGCTGTCAGTGGCCCGGTAGAAAATGATCCAGATGTTCCTATCCCATTTCCAGCACCAGCATTACACGATGTAGTATTTGTCGAACTCCATGTAACAGTAGATGATTGACCGCTAGATACAAACATGGGATTTGCCGAGACTATTACATTTGGGAAAGTGCCAAGGTCTGTTCCATTATTATTACACAAAGGATAGTTTGTTGCACCATTTGCGCATTTATTATCAGCGGGGTTATATCCAAATATACCCCCTACCCAATCTTTTATTTTTCCCCAGAAACTTTTATCGGTTATAAGAAAACTTCCTAGTTGCCCAGTTTTATAATTCCCGAGAGATGTTCCAAATTTATTTGTGTTTTTTGGGTCAATCTTTTTAACTACGGGAAAATTACTTTTATTCACACCGAATTTGTAAACACTATCTCCTTGGGCGATATCTTCTCCTGCTTCTGCGTTCCCGATATTCCCATTCTGCCCAGTTGCTAGAGACTTCGAATTAGATGATGTTGTTAAGGGTGCAAATATTTTAGAGAAAAATCCTTGTGAATTATTCGAAGGTGGTAGTGAATTAAGCTCTGTGTTCGTAGATGATTTTACTCCGAAGAAACTATTATTTTTAAATATAAAATAACCAGCTACAAGAAGCAGTAATATCAAGATTATTGTTATAATGAGAGCTTTACTTTTTTTAGGGTTATTTTCCATAAATAATTATTTTTTATTGAGACCACTTACACTTATATTTTTGGTTTTGACTATAATAATCACCTTCCATTGAGCAGGCACTAGCTGGGTTTATTTCATATGTTCGATCTTCACATTTAACATTCTGCCCAGGAATAGAACCTGTATAGGAAGTAGCAGAAGTTAAGTCTGTTTTACAATTCCAAGGCTTATTATTGTTTACTTCTTCTCCTCCACCACTTTGTTGACAATCAGGGTCATCCCCATCTATTAATCCATCTGAATCATTATCTATACCATCAGTACAGGTTAAACTTTTTGCGTAAGCCCCATTACAATCTGGATCTTTTGCGTCTATTAATCCATCTAAATCATTATCTATACCGTCGCTACATCGTACACCTCTTTCTTCGACTGCTCCTATGTTCATTATTGTGTCTGAGTCATAGAAATTCATATCTTCTTCGGTTAGACAACTAGCATATTTCTTTTTGTATTCATCTTTTGTGATCTGGATAACTGTTCTCAAACATTCATTTTCATTATCAGAACATGATTTCGGAGTATCTGGATTATTTAAGGAACATTTTTCGTATATGTCTATACAATTTGCTTTTCTCTTTTGTATCTCGCCGTTAAGTATTACGAGTAGGTTTGCATCACGACGATCTTGGGCTGCTTTTATTATTGCACTTACTTCTGCTTTGATCGGTTCAAGTTTTGCTATGTTCACTTTTGTTGTGGCAATAGCGTCTTTGTAATCTTGGATGATTTTTGTTGTATCATCGTTGTAATACATTATATTTTTTGTTAGATCAAGACCGCTTTCAGCCATTGGAATATATCCCAAATTCTTATCTCCATCTACAGCATTTGTAGGTAAAACGATTGCTATATCTTCCCTTGTTCTGTACATGCTTGTCATATTATTGAAGTAGATTTTATTCATCATCTTATCAAAAACCTCATAGAAATTTTGGAACAAACTGTTGTTTGCATAATTAAGATTAATATCCATTAATACTTTTTTTCTATCAACTTCTTCTTGTTTAGACGCACTTCCACTAAACCAATTTCCACTTATATATTTATAACTATCAAAGTTATCAAGAAGAAAATTCATAGAATCTTTGATTGGTTTCCAAACGTTAGGATTATCACTAAATATATTGGCTAAGTTGTCATATGTTCGTTGGCTTGGATGATCTATTTTATAGGCTTGTCTATTTTCATCTATTGGCCCTACATATAATGACCCAGTCCAATCTTGATAAGCCGATTGAGCATCGGTCGAGTTGGTTTTGTAACTTGGGTTTGGTCCTGGGATACAATAATCAAGTTCACCGAGTTTGGGCATGATGTTTGGCAAGACACCCAATATTTCTTTTGCTGCGGTTATGTAATCATTTTGGATTTGAATAACCCCACGCTTCTTGATAGGATTTGCTTGGCCCTTTTTCCAATTTTGCCATCCGCTACCATCCCAAAAAGCTCTATCACCTACAACCCAACCGTTATATCCATCAAGTATAATTTTGGTATTTCCGGCGACATTCACGGTGTAATATGAATTAATAGAAGAGTTAGCATTCCCGTTTGCATCATATGATTCAGGAGCAAGATCTGGATACAATTTGTATCCATTTTTTAATTTAGTTGAATTTATGCTATTTCCTTGTCCATCAACAAGAGCAGCTTGAGCATTTTTTTTAGCAGGTGTTATTTTGTTATTTTTTGCATCCCAAGTACCTAGCGATGTAGGAGTTACGTGCAAGTAAGTATTACCAAGGTCACTTGTAAGATTGAAATTATCATATGAGCCATTATTGTCATATGGTGTGTTGCCATCTAAGCTGGCTAGATCGTTTGTATTGTCGGTCCAGTTTGTCGTATTAACAACTGAATCAGAAAGGCCGTAAAGTCCACCCTCTTCAAGTTTTGAAATTAGAATAGAGAAAAGAGCGTTAAGTGAGTCGTTTATTGTTTTTGCTAATTCAAGCTGGCGCTCAGGAGAATTTAAATAATTTGTTGTTTTATCTTTGATGATACTTCCTGGGGTAATAGTTTTATATTCAGCACATACACTTTTACCACCATCGTCTATCGGTTTAGTAGACGAATATACAGGGACACCCTGTTGCCCATCTGTAGCATTTCCGCCTTCAATAAAATCGCTTCCACTTGTGTCCAACAAAGGAGTACCATCTGGATTATAAACTTGCCAACGTATACAAGTTTGCTGACTTAAAAAGCCACCATTTTGTGTCAGTTCACTGTTTGTCTCATCAATTTTTTGGGTTTGACTATCAGCAATATTTTGGGCAGCAAGCATTGTATACCCGAGTGGATTATTTTGGTCTCTTTGAGTAAAAGCCAGCCACCCATTCCATCCACCCATCGAAAAATCACTAGAAAAGGCGTTGGTTGCGTCTCTGGATTTTTGAAGTGAAGTTCTTGTGTCTTTTATTTGGTCTTCTGGAAGATAAGATTTTGGATCTGTAACAAAATATCCTAAATCTGATTTTAAGCTATCAAGAAAATTTAAAGAATTTGTAATTGCCACTCCGTTACTTGCAAGAACTGTAGTTCTTGCAAAGTCTTGAGCATAGGGGCTTTGGTTCATTGGTAATAATAGTCTGTTTACACTACTTTCCAATATATTTTTACCTATATTATCTTTGAGGTTACCTATATTTTGGACAAAAAATGGGTTACCTCCGTATCCCGAATTTACCCAATTCATAGCACTGCGGGTCATCGAGGTAAGTTGATTTTTGGCGAGAGTAATTGCGATACCATCGAAACATTGTGTTTTTTGTATGTCAGAAGCTTCTTGCTCTGTTTGTTTTACTAATTCAGCTAGTTTATCATCACTTACTTCTTTTACTTGATCAACACAAGGCTTAGTATCAATGCCCGCTACTTTTATGTTTATTTTTGATAATATTGTTTTTACAGTACTCACTAAATCGTTCACTTGTGGTACTACACCAGCTCCTGTTTGTGCCCCGGCTTTTGTCGCAGCACAAGTAGCCTCTAGTTGATTTCTTATTATTTTAAGTTTTTCAGCGGCTATCTTTGCTTGCTGTACGGGAGACTGTATTATTTTAATCATCCAAGAAGAGACCTTGTTTACAACACCAGAACATCCAACAACACTTTGAATCATTCCTGATTTTAATACTTGTGCCAAGGCAAATTTATAAGGGTTTTTGCCATTGTTTTGGTTTGGGTTGGAATACAAATCCGTCACACTCCCCTTTGTTGCATTGTCAGCAGATACTTGTGTGGGTAAAGCAAACTTAAAAATTGACACCACAAAAACAAGTATAATCAACCCTGAAATTATTTTTGTTATAGTTTGTTTTCCCATAAATAATTAATATTATTATATCATTTTATTGTTATCTATTGCAAAACCGTCGAAACCTTTTCTAGATCAGAAGCAAGTAAATCGCTATACTTTTTGTAATTAATAATTGCTTTCATTCCAACTAGCGGGTCAGATAGTACTCTTGTCAGATCATTTATTGTTTGGCCTACTTTCTCATAATTATTCGCCATGCTCAAGTGTGTAGTAGCCAAAGAGCGTGGTACTGGTATAGAAATAAGCTCATTACCGAAAGATGTATATGATGAAGCTACTGTGGCCGCGGCATATAAAGCCCCCGCGTCTTTATTCCCTAGCCCTTGAATTATAAGGGTTAATTCACTTCCTATATCGGCATCGCTATATTTATTAATGAGTTTAGTCAATGCACTGTGATAGTTGGTATTAGCTAAAGTAGAATCGTTTTGTATTATTAGCTCACTAGTTGAATAAACGTCAGGAATTGGGTTTGTTTCAATATTTTTACCTAATGCTCCCGCAACAGAGTTCATAGAATTTGCATCTAATTCGCCGGTTTGCTGGAGAGAAATAATTGTGGCAAAAAATTCCTGAGAAAGCATCTCATTATCTGATACCTTTTCTGAGCCAGCTGGTATCGAAATAACCCCGTTTTCTTCTAATGTTTTTTTCTTGGCTAAAATATAGTCTTTATTTTCAGACCCATTTTTATTTGGGTCAAGCCCCCAGAGATATTCTTCCCAGTCAGCTATCCCGTTTTTATTACTATCTTTTTGAATAATTTGGCTAACAGTGATGCCTACTTGTTTGTTGATCGATCCGTTTTTTTTGTTTTTTATTAAATAAACTATACCTTTAACTCCCCAAAAAAGGCCTATAAATAAGCCTATTGTTATAATTAAAAACAAAATTACTGATATAAATTTTTTACTAGGAAGGTATTTATCTAACTTATCCATATTTAAATTAATCGAAATTTAAGAGTGCAGAATTGTTATTGCATTTTCAGAGATATTATCTATCAAGTATACTACTTGTTTCTCAAATATCCTAAATTTCTGTGGATAATAATTGAGAAATTTGAAGCCATTTTTCAAATTTGATGTCTTCGGCGCGAGATTTTTGATCAATTTTTAATTTTTCGAAAATTTTGTCTATCTGGAACGGTTTTTTCTGTAAATTTTCAATATTTTTTCGCAAAACTTTCCTTTTGTGAGCGAAACCAGTTTTGACTAGGTTGAAAAAAATCTTTTCTCCTACTTTTGTGTGAAAATTATTTCTTGAAATGCTGTGGATAGCAATAATTGCCGAATCAACTTTTGGTTCTGGCGAAAAGAAACGCTTTCCCACCTTCATTATATATTTTGGAGTTCCATAGGCCTTAACACTTAGCGATAAAATACTTTCTTTCCCGTCACGAGCCACAATTCTTTCGGCAACTTCTTTCTGAACGAGGAGAACCATTTTCTTTGGTTGAATATCTGCAGATAAAAACTTTTTAAAAATTGCGCCAGTAATATTGTAAGGAATATTGGCGATAACTTTATACTTCCCTTTTTTCAAATGATGGTGCTTCGCATCGAAATGCAAAATATCTTCATTTAATAATTCCAATTTTCCTTCTTTTATTTCAGTAGCAAACTTTTCTTTCAAGAGTAGAAAAAGATCGTAATCTTTTTCTACTGCCAAAACTTTTGTAGCCTCATGCAAAAGTTTTTTTGTCAAAGCTCCTTTCCCGGGGCCGATCTCGAGAATTATATCGCCGTGTTTTATTTCTCCTGTTTCGCACATCATGTTGAGAGCAGGTTCTGACTTTAGAAAATTCTGCCCTAAAGATTTTTTTGGTTTGTGGATCATATCAATAATTTTAACACAAAACTCAAACAAATAGCTCTTCTCAAAGGGTACGCAAATTTTTTGCTAAAAATTTGCTCAATCCTCGCTCCGTCGAGTCTCAGAAGCCCCTTTGATAAGACTATTTGTTTTCGTTTTGTTTAGGCGAAGCTCTGAATAGTCTTTGAAAAAAGACTTGCGCAGGCCGACTGGGCCGAGCAGAGAAAAAACTCACCAGAGTTTTATTCGTGCTTTTCGAGAAGAGCTATTCAGAGGGAAGCTCTTTTGTTGTATTACTACAAATATACTATTTTCTCCCCATTCTCAGAATATGCTTGTTCAAAATTTGTCAGATGCGCTGGAATATCGTAGATGAATTCACTCGGGCTGTTCACTTGTTTCATTCCGAAAATTGTTCGAAGCGATGTATAAGACAAGAATAATTTTTCTCGAGCGCGTGTAACTGCGACATAAAACAATCTTCTCTCTTCTTCGTTGTCTTCTTTCGATCTATTATTTCCTTTCGTGTGTGGAAATAAATCTTGTTCAAGTCCGGTGATAAAAACATATTTGAATTCAAGCCCTTTCGACGCATGCACTGTCATTAATCTGACACCCTTACCTTTGTGCATGAGAGTGTCTTGATCACTCGAAAGCGAAGCGTCTTCAAGTAATTTTTCCATCCCTTCTCCACTCTGAATGTTGTCATATTTTATGGCTAAAGTTACCAATTCCATCATATTTTCCAAGCGTTCTTGTTCATCGCTCGTGCCACGAGAGAGTTCTTCTTTCAATCCAGTTTTCTCTATGACATATTTTACCGATTCCGATGGTTTGTGCCCATCTATATATATTCTGATGTCATTGATAAGCTCATAAAAATTTTTTATTTTTATCTGCATTCCTGCCGGTAAATCATTTACTTGTCCTGCGAAAAGTTTTGCGATTGTAGTTTTGCCAATTCCACGAGTTGGAATATTTATAATTCTTTTTATGTCCGATAAACTTTCTTTGTTGTAAGCAACGCGAATGTATGAGAGTAAATCTTTTATTTCTTTTCTTTCAAAAAATTTTATGCCGAGAACCTGATAAGGAATTTGTTTGTCGAGAAGAGATTCTTCTATTACACGTGATTGAAAATTAGCGCGGTAAAGAATCGCAATATTTTCTGGGTCGGTATTTTTTAAAAGCTCATCGATTTTTCTTGCGACGAAATGTGCCTCGCTTTGTTCGTCGTATGCTTCACAAATTGTAATCTCTTCTCCTTTCACGTTTTCGGTGAACAAAATTTTTGGCACACGGTAAATATTTTTTTCTATTACACTATTTGCTGCCTCGATGATATTTTTCGTTGAACGATAATTTTGTTCAAGCATTACAATTTTTGCGCTCGGAAAATCTTTTTCAAAATGCAACATATTTTTTATATTTGCTCCGCGCCAACTATAAATATTTTGGTCAGTGTCACCAACGACACAAATATTCTCATCTTTTCCAACCAAAAGTTTTGTCATCTCATATTGAACTTCGTTTGTGTCTTGGTATTCGTCAATGTGAAGATACTTCCACCTCTCTTGATAGCACTCTTTTACTTCAGGAAATTTTTTTAAAATTAAAACTGTTTCGAGAAGAAGATCATCGAAGTCGAGAGCTTTTTCTTTTTTCAACCTCGCTTCATAATCTCGCCATATCATTGCGACGATACTCTGAACCGCGCTCTGTGCATTTGCGCTGAATGTATCCACGGTGATAAAGTCTCCTTTTGATTTTGAAATAATAGATTTTATTTTTCTTGGCTCGTGTTGCTTCGCATCGATGTCTCGCTCTTTCATGATACTTTTGATTATACTCATCGCATCATTCTCATCTATAATTGTGAAATATTTGTTTAGACCTATAAGATGAGCATTTTCTTTTATAATGTGAACCCCAAGCGAGTGGAAGGTGGAGACAAAAGGTACGTTGGCGCCTTCGCGAAGCGAAGGCGCGTTCCCGCTTTCCCTTTCATCCAAAAGTGCCATAACTCTCTCCCTCATTTCTTTCGCCGCTTTGTTTGTGAAAGTTACAGCCAGAATTGAGCCCGGATTTACCCCTTGGTGTATAAGGTGAATTATTCGATGCGTCAATGTTTTGGTCTTTCCTGCTCCTGCCCCAGCCACTATCAAAAGAGGCCCATCTGTATATAAGACTGCCTCTTTTTGCTTTTCGTTTAGAGAATCAAGATATTGCATTAGCTAATATTAACACAAAAACAATCTTAAACCATTATAAAATGAGTTGAATATATTTATTAGTTTCTGTGTTTATTTAACCATTTAGCGACAGCGTCTACACCATTTTCCCATTTTTCGAAATCTATTCTATTTGATCCATAATTACCAACATTCCCTGGGTTAAAAGTATCTGCTCCAACTCCTCTTGTTCCAAAACTAGAATCTTCCTGCATTATAGCCATCATTAATCTGCGATCGACCTCATATTTTTCTGAGGCTTCTATAATCATTTTACTAGTTACGGGAACATCTTCCTCGTATCGACTTAAATATTTATCTATATCTTCTTTTGTTTCCATTTTTCCCATACCCCTCAATATTCTAGATATATTCACTTCGTGTGTGGTATCAGGAGTATATGAATCTATATTGTATTTATTGAGAACTCCTGTTCTCTCGGCCATGGCTATTTTCGCTGGTATTCTCTCTGTCGTAGTAACTGAGGGTTCGCTGTTGTCAGGTTTTAGGTCTTCTGGTTTCGTGAAAGAATTTTCTTTTTTTGTTTCAGCAGAACGTTCTTCTTGAATAATTTTTTCTTTATGATTATTTATCACTTCTTCATGATGGTCATTTCTTATCAGGTTATTTGTGTCAGATGTTTCATCATTTATAAAATTATCTCTACTCACTACTGGCTTGTACACATTATTCTCTAAATAAATTTTATTGTAAGGTATGTCAGTATTTGTCGGTTCTGTTGGTTCTATTTTTACATCCTCACTTTGTAAATCAGAGTTCACACTTGCCTCTCTACTATTAGGATAAATAACTTCATTTTTTGCGCTATGATCGGAGTCAAACATTTTGCCTACATATTCTTTCCCTTTTTCAAGAGATATATCTTCGCCAGTTCTAATTTGGTGGAATTTAAGCTCTCCAGTTTCTTTATTAAAAATTAATTTATCTCCAGAAATTATTTTGGCACTTTCTGCATCTTCACCAGGGCGGTACATCCCGTATTCTTTTGCCAGATCCTCTGCCTTAGTTTTAATTATATGTTCTGCGTTTTTCGGTATTTTTTCGGGTGTTAAATTTTTATATTCATTTTCTAAATTTTTTTGCATTGCCTTGATGGTAGAAATTATACCACGTCCTTTATCTGTGGTAACCTCTACATTTAAATCTTTTATTTCAGCAATCTTTTGTGCGCTTATTACATCTATAGAATCAGTACTGTTTTTCCCAAACAAAGAATCCATATATATTTTTTGTTCAGGAGTTAATTTGAGTACATCAATTTGCCCGTTTACGTTCTCGATACCGTTATTGATTGGTAGATTTGTAAGAGTATCTTGATCTCCGCGCAATGAATTAGCAAAAAATGATTTTAATTTACCACCAGAAAATAATTCCCCATTTCCACCATGCATTAAATCTGTTATTTTCCAAGTTAAAAGAGAAAATGTTGCCCCAACTGTTGCTCCGCGTATCATTTCTTGGTTTTTTATTGTGGCTATTTTTTTACCAAAAGCCGAAGCATTTTTTTCTCGGACTTCATTTAGCAATATCTCTCTATTTTCCATTTCGCTTAATATAAAATTATAGGAGATTTTTTCAATATCGCTCATATTTTCGCTCTCATTAAAATCTGCTTGTGCTTTGTTTAGTAAATCTTGATATATAGATAAAGAAATATCTACCTGACTCATTATTTTAAACAAATCATAATTCAACCCCGCTGAATTTTCCTTTCCGTAATTCATTAATCCTTTTTCCTGTTTTGATTCAACATAGGTTAGTCTAGTTTGTAGTTTGTGCCCAGTGGATATTTTATCGTTTATATTTTTTGCTTTTTCAAATTCGTTTAATAGCTTTTCTAATCTTTGTATTTGGATGTCTGCATCTACGAAAGCTCCGACTTCTCTAGCGTTGACCTCTTGAGCTGAAATAATTTTTGAAACCTTCCCCCTATTTTTATTTTTGTCATCCATTATTCCAGACAGCCCAAGACCCGCTCTCTCTTTTCTAGTTAATTCTTTATTGCCTCCGGCAAGAGCCATCTCGATTTTATTTTTTGCCTTTTGTCTATTCCTAATACCACCAATTGCTCCTGATACAAGTGGTGCTGCAATCAGACCTATACTATAAGTTAGTGCTTTTCTTGAAACAAAACCAGTAGTCATATAAACGCCCCTCCAAAGATTTTCGTTGTTAAGCAATCTTTTCCAAGATTTTTCATTTTCTATTTTGTTTAGTTCTTTATAGACCCAAGGGTTTGTTTGTGTGAACTGAAGCATTGAAACTTTTCTATCTACTTCTTTTATGTCCATCATTGCTTTACCTGTAGCTATTTCGCTACTCATACCAAGAGATTCATATTCTTTTATTTTCGAATATAATATTTCATTTCTGTCTTCCTCGTATGAATTTTTTGCCTTAATATATTTTTTATATTCACTCCTTTTTACCCCATTTTTATTCTTCCAAGAATCTGGCAATTGAGAAAAAGCATCTGCCTTTTCGTTAAAGTTATTAAATTGTTTTTGCTCGTTTTCATTTGTAGTATTGGATTTTAAGAAGTTGATTCTGGTTACTTCTATTCCATCACTATATGTATCTAAATCCAAGTCGGTCATTCTTTTGACGAAGAATTCCACAGTGTCTTTACTCGGTTTTATTTTTCCATATTTGAAATCTTGTATTGCGCTTTTCTCTTCTTTGCTAATCCAGTACGATTTTACTAAATTTTTCCCAATCTTTTTGATTACACCGCAATCTTTCATTTTTTCTTGGAAGCGTTCTTCTCCGATTTCTCTTACTTTAGATAAAGTATCCTGGGAAATTTGTTCTATCACAAATGTTTTTTGTAAATCATTTAGATTGTTCCACTCGGGGATATCTTTGAAATCCTCTTCTGTTAAACCAGAATGTCCCATTCTTGAATATCTTTCTCGTTCTTCCCCGGTTGTTTTTATTGCCGTGTCGCCATCAAATTCCACAGTATCACCTGCACTATATTCTGTTCCTTTTATTATTGAATTAGTAGCCAGTTCTACTATTTGTTCTACCTTTTCTTTTTTAGAAGCTTTATATTTTTTATATTCCTCGCTTTCTATATATTTTTCTTTCTTGTTGGTAGTTTTTTGGTTTGGAATTAAAACCCTTTGCGCTTTATTTATTCTAGGTCTTTTCTGTGTTCTCGTTTTGGCACCTTCAGAAGAAGCTCCTTCTTGTTTATTGATCTCACCCATCAGGGCTTCTATCTTCTGTGTTTTTTCATCCGCTATTCTTTCTTGTTCCTTAACATACTCTTCTTCCTTTGAAATATTCTTATCATTTGTGTTAATTTTTGGGGTTTCCGTGATTTCCTCAAAAGGAGTATCTTCGGCTGTCACCAATTCTTCCTCGGTTAACAATTGAGGTTTTGCCCCTCCTTCTTTTTCACTAGGCACATTTCTATGTTTTATATATTCAAATTCTGATCTCATTTTGTTAGAAAATTAATTTATATAGTATTTATTATACCACCATATCTTATTTCTTGTCAAAAATAATTTTTTATGTTCTAATCGATCAGTGTGGATTACCTGTGGATTAGTCGGTTGACTATCGTTTTCATATGGGCTACCCTTAATATATGGGACTTTTGGTATGAGTTCCTAAGTACCGAATTCTGAAAAAAGCTCTATATTTCAATCATTTCTGGATGATCGTAACAATTACATCAGTTTACTATTAATTACAGCCTTCGCAATTTGCGGTCGTACTGTGGTTCCCAAAATGGGGGTAATGTGGTGTAATTATTTAATTAAACTTTATAAAAACCTCAATAAAAGACTCTGATGATAGTTCTGCGCAATCAGATTATCGGATGATGAAAATAGCCTTACCACACAAGCCTTATACTATTAAGGTCTGTTCATTTTTTATAATAGCTTCCCTTTTTATTGGCACCCCTATGTTGGCGGATGCCAATTTTGTTACTGATCTATTTAGTGGTGGAGCTGCGCAAGCTGATGAAGTAGCTTCTTCTGACAATAATTCTCAAAATGTTGCGATTCTTTCCACCGAATCTGTTAATCCAGATATTAAAAATGCCGAGCCACCCAAAGATCCAATCATAGAACAGGGTGGTTCTTTTATTTATAATGATGGGTTGTCAGAGACTGATATAAGTTCATTGAAATTGGAGAAAAGCTCGATTTCTGATCAAATCAATGTTTATACCGTCCAACCCGGGGATACCCTTTCTGAATTAGCTGAGATATTTGATGTGTCTACTAATACTATTCGTTGGGAGAACAACATTTCTGGACAAACAATCTCAGTCGGGCAAAAACTCAACATCCTTCCAGTTACAGGAGTTAAACATATTGTTAAAAGTGGAGATACAATAAGCAAAATTGCTGATAAATACGAGGCAGAAACCGAGGATATTTTAATATTTAATGATATTACAGATGGTAGTCCTCTTAAACAAGGAGATGTAATAATCGTTCCAAACGGTATTATTAAGACTCCTGTATCAATAATATCCAAGATATCTTCTGGAAAAGGTAAAATTGTTGTTTCAAATACGAAAGCTCAAGCCGGATACTACGTGAGACCAGCTTCTGGAATAATAACTTCACCATATGGTTCAAGACATGGAAGTTTCCACCCTGGAGTAGATATCGGGAATGTTCGCGGGACTCCAGTTGTTGCTGCCGCTTCCGGTGTAGTCACTGAAGTTGTTTATGGATGTGTCGAAGGAAGAAAGAGTTGCGGTGGTGGATATGGAAACCATATAGAAATTGCTCACGCCAATGGAACAACTACTAGATATGCTCACTTGCAATCGGTCTCGGTTAGTCTTGGTCAAACAGTTTCTCAAGGAGACAAAATCGGAGGGCTTGGAGATACTGGGAATTCTACAGGGCCTCATCTTCACTTTGAGGTTATGAATGTCAATGGTTCTAAAATGAGACCGCCAGTGTAGAATAATTACTGATTACCAATTACTAATTAGAAAATCAAAATCAAAATACAAATGTAAAAGAGCAGTTTGGCGAAGCCAAACTGCTCTTTTTACTCGCGTCGCGTTTTAATTATTAATACACCTCTTGCTGATAGCATGATTCACAATAAATAATCTCTGGTCTATCTGGCGCATAAGTCGTTTCGAATTCATTCGTGCAACCCTCTTTCATACAAGAGCGATGATATAATTTCATCCCATTTCTTTTTTTCATTCTATCGTTGTGTCGGCATTCAAAATCTTTTTGAGGCAATGGCAAGTTTATTCTCTTATAAAATTCTAACTCGGCCCGTATTATTTTATAATTTTTATTACAATCACTACAAACGAGAATTTCATCGAGAATATTTTCATCAACCCCAGAGATACTTTTTGGAATGTCTTCATTTTTAATTGTTTCTTTGCCGTACGTTCCTGTTGTTTTCTCTTGCCACCTGTAACCTCTTTTTATTGCTTCGTCTTTAGTGAGTGGATAAAAATCATTTATTAATGATTCATTGTATGCAAACGGAGCAATTTCTGGCGGAAAAAACTGCCCATAATCTTTTTCTTTTTTCATCTCTGCAATAATTTGCGTCCTGAGCTTGTCGAAGGATTCCTTTTCATATTCTTTATTCAAAATCATATAGTTTCCTTTTCTGATCGAGATGCAACCGATTGCATTTGCCAAGTTGTAGCACATATCGCAATAATCAACTTCATTACTGTAAAATACAAAAGCAGAATTTCGTAACATGCTTCCTTCAAGTGCTCCCATTATATTGTATCCAAAATGCGGATTGTAATAATAATTATTGCAATCCATGCTGTCTATTGGTTTCTCAGTGTCTTTCATGTAAGAGCAATTTTTTGCATCAAAAGTATCAAAAAGTTCTACCCCATCATAACAGTTGTGAATGTAATCGCCCGTCACGTTATGACATTTTGTTTGCATCGTGAATTTTCTTATTGTGTTTTTCTTTAATTCCACGAATTCTTTTTTGGCTTTTTCTATACTCTCATAATCTTTTAGGATTTCCTTTTTCTTTTTTTCAAATTCTTCTTTTGTGTATTTAATATTTAAAATTGAGTTTGATGCATTTCTTCCATTTGTAGACAATATACAATTTTGAGAATTGCGCATGTTGTAACAGAATAATAAGTCGCTCGAATCTCGGCATTGCTCCGAGAACATACATTTAAAACATTTCCGGCAATCAATACACTCATAACAAAGTTCTGATTCATGGAGAAAAGCGCAATCTACGCATTGCTTGTCTCTTTGTAAAAGTCTGCTATATAGACACTCCTCATTATAATCAGAAGCAAATATCAAATAACAATCTTTATTTTCTGCTGATCCATTTGTGTAGTCACTTTGAATATTTTTAAAGGCTGCCAGTCCTAATCTCGGTACTTCTTTTTGTAGTTTTTTGTATTGTTCAAAAAAAGTTTTTGAAAAATCATAATCTCTCCCAAAACTTTTTGGGTTCCAATCATCACTCCACCAGCAATCATGACAATACACTTTGTATAGTGATTCGGGTGAGTAAAGAGTTATCATATCTTTCTTACACAAATCGCAAGGTCTCTTGTATAAAATTCTTTCATTTCTGAAAAGTAATCGTCTGGCCATGCGACACTCTGGGCAGTATATAGGAGGAACAGTTTTCACCTGCTCATAAAAAACAAGATCTTCATCTCTGATCACAAACTCTTTACTACATGTCTTACAAATTTCTTTTGTCATAATTCAGTTATTAAATCTAACTTAATAATATCACTTTAATTAACTTTATAAAGCAGAGGAGAAATTTTAAAAATCTCCTCTGGTCTAAAAATTAACTCAATTTTAAATTTCTGAAATCAATTGAAAAAGGGGCTCATTTTTTGTTACAAAATCGTAGATTGGAGAATTTGCCCTATGTAGACGAATCTCTTTAAATCTTTTGCCCTCTATATTTATTTCATAAATTATGAGAGAACTAAACCCGCAACCCCCACCCTCGTATGATTCTACTATTTTTATTTCACCCCCAGGGTTAAATATAATCTCGCTTGTTTCCGAATCTTTATCATCCTTAGATAGGTATGTTATAAACTTAATTGGTTTATCAATCAAAAGTTTATAAATCTTGGCACATAAAAAGTTTTTCATAGTATTGATTTTTTACAAATAACACATCATTATTTGCACACAGTATATCATATTGAGATATAAATGTCAAGCATAGTAAACAAAAAAGTCTTAAAATATGCATTAAAAACAAGGATAAAAGTAGTATACAAGAATTTTGTTCAAACATATTGACAAAGTATGGGGCCTTGATATATACTTAAAATAGCTATGAATGAGAATATAGATATTAAAAAATCACTCGAGTTTATCGGGTTTTCTAACAAGGAAATTTCGGTATATTTGGCATTACTTTTGCTTGGGAAGGGGACGGTTACAGAGATATCTAGAAAAGCAGGAATAAACCGCCCAACGACCTATCATATTCTCGCTTCCCTATCATCCAAAGAGCTTGTAAAAGTCTCTGGCAAGGAACCGAAACAAGAATATACTTCTGAATCGCCAGATCAGATTGAGAAATTACTTTTGGAGAAAATAAAAAATGATGAAAAGATTCTTATCGAAGCAAAAAAGATAATTCCAGAATTAAAATCAATGCACAATATCACAGATCGCCCCAAAGTTTTTTTCTATGAAGGGCAAGATGGTATGAAAAAAGTTTATGAAGACACTCTCACCTCTCACGAACCAATACGAGCTTATGCTACCCCCGATGATATGCACGCAGGGCTCCCCGGGTATTTCCCAGACTATTATCATCGTAGAGCGAAGGCTGGTATTTTTATCAGAGCCATCGCTCCTGTCACTGAAATAGGTATCGAAAGAAAAAGTCACGACAAAGAAGAAAAAAGAGAAATTGCTTTCGTTCCGAAAGATAAATATTATTTTTCTCCAGAGATAAATATATATGACGACAAAGTCATGATTGCTTCTTGGCGAGAAAAACTTGGAATCATTATTGAATCACACGAAATTGCCGATGCAATGAAAAAAATATACGAGCTTGCTTGGGCCGAAGCCAAACGCCTCGATAAAGAAATTTGAAACATCTTTTTTTATTATCTATACTTGCAACACTTGCAC
>JANYAX010000034.1 GCA_025361085.1 Candidatus Nomurabacteria bacterium
AACATATTTGTCACCCCATATGGTTAACTGAACATAAAATTGTTTTTAATTTAAAATATGCTAATATAAGAAAATTACATCGGGGTGTAGTATATCGGTAGTATCCATGTTTTGGGAACATGAGGGCTGGGTTCGATTCCCAGCACCCCGACATTATAAAAAACTCTTACCAAAGAGTTTTTTATAATGTCGGGGTGAGCAAGCAAACTGCTTTGCTTGCATCTGGGAGGCGAAGACCCTGAACTTAGATTTTGAAATTAAAATTTCAAAATCTGTGAAGGGTGTACTGGTCATGTAATGACCGATAAGCGTACTCGCGGTCCCAGAGAACTCCGGCCCCATTTATTTCACTCCTTTCTCATTGAAAAACTCAGTGTACTTTTTATCCATAATCAAAATATGCTTCATGAGCCAATCCCCTGTGAATTCAGCTATTTCTTTTAGCACTTCCTTTTTATCAACATTTTTGTCTCGAATCCAATCACCAAAATCTTTTGCCTTCTCTCGGAACATATCGTGAACACTTACATGTTCTGGAGCGTCTTTGTATCCCGTCTTAACAAACAAATCCTCTTCTGTCGCTAAATGATAAAATGCATAGTCCCCCAACTTCGAAACTTTCATAAGCGCTTCTTCGTCCGTGAAAGATTCACGTTCTTCTAATTCTAGTAATGAATTTATAATATTAATGAATTCTTTGTGCTGTTCATCTATCTCTGCAACATTCACACTGTATTCATTTGTCCAAACAAATTTGTTACTCATATTATTAATTATATACGTAATATAAATTATTTCAAACTTTTTTACAAAAACATAAACCATCAGCTAATATTTGTAAAATATCCATTTTTCAGCTATAATCATCAATGGTTAGATAGGGTTGCGGGATTAGTTTATCGGTAAAATAACAGTTTTCCAAACTGTGGTGAAGGGTTCGACTCCCTTATCCCGCACAATAAAAAACGCCCTTGTGGCGATTTTTTATTGTGCGGGATAGCGAGCAAACTGCTTTGCTCGCGTAAGGGAGGCGAAAGACTTTTCGTTCTCTGGTGTTAACCAGAGCGAAAAGTACCAGCGACCGTAGGTCGAGACTCCCAAATTCGTCCCTACGGACGAAACGTAAGGGAGGCGAAAGACTTTTCCATGTGAGTGTACTCGCGAACGGAAAAGGTGTACTGAAACTGTAAGCTTCGACAAACGTACTCGCGGCCATATCCTCACAAAATTATATTCTCCATTTCTATATTTACATCAAACAACGAAAAGCGCCTTTTGGCGCTTTTCGTTGTTATCTCTCCAGTTGTTTTCTTATTTCCTTACGTTTATCATTAAGTTCTATAACAGATTCTGGTATTTTCCTATTAATAACTTCATTTAGTTTCATCTTTATCTCTTCGAACGCTTTTTCTGGAGTAAGATCAAACCGAACTTCTTTAAATAACCCTTCTAACATATAACTAACCTTGATTTTAATATATACTTTCCTCCTTAAATCATTAGAATCTCTTTCCATTTGTTCAATCTCATCCGATGTATTACTTCTATCTACAATCAATTTTTCTAATTCCTTTTCCCATTTTTCTTTGCCGAATAATCCTGGCTTTCTAGACTTTTTATTACTAATTTCAATATCTAATACTTTTGATTTGACCTTTTTAACTTCAATATCATTGTCTAATTTAGCAAGTTGTTCAGCTACTGAAACCACCTCAATATTTGTACCTCTTAAATTAATTTTCTCTCCTGATAATTGAAGCTCGAGTGTATTTATTTGTGATATAAGAGAAAGGGCATCTGTTCTACCCTCTTTTATTCTAGAAATCTCCCTATCAACATCATTAAAACCAATATTAAGGTTTTGTGCTTTCATCTCTTCAGCTAAATTAGCCTCAGCAATTTTCTCGTCAATAGCCATATCTAATTTCGTGATAATCTGCGATTTAATTCCATCTAAGTTCGATATTTTTTCATTTAAATAAACCTCTAAACCATCAACGGTTTTCGTCTTTGACAACATCTCTTCTCTTTCTTGATCATTGTTTCTGTCGTTTGAAGGCAAAACCCGCATATCAAAATGGCAACCCTCTAACCTAATTTCCCCATCCAAAAGCATTGAGTGTAAAACAGAGAGACTTTTTTCATGTTTCTTCCCTCCTCTCAAAAAAATAGCCACATTTTCCTCAGTTTCTAAATCTTTTACTACTTCAATAAATTTTTTAAGATTTTGTTGCTGCTTTTCTATACCTTTTTGTAAAGCTTGATAATCAAATACTGGGGGAAAAGTGTTAACATCACTCAATCCCCTTGCTATTTGACTCTCAACATAATCACCAATTGCAATAAAATCCTCATATTTACCGCCATATGCAGATGCATAATCTGCATTAAAATCTATTCCTTTATTTTTTAATTCTTCTGATTTTTCTTTTATGACTCTTCTAAATTCATTTTGTAAATCATGAAATTCACGGAAGGCAACCTGTGCTTTTCTTCCTTCTTCTTTGAGATTCAAAGTTTCCAATTTATCTTTCAACCCATAATAATTGCTATGTGTTGAATCAAATCTCCTAAAAGATTCTTCTACCTCGTTCTGATAAGCTTTCTTGACCGTAGCTATAGCAACATTTTCCCCATATTCTTTTTTAATCTTTTCTATGTTTTGTGGCAATAATCTAGGATTACTCCATTTTTCAAATGAAACAAACTTTCCATTTTCAAATATAGTGTTTTTAGGGTATTGAGATTCATCAATACTAAATCTCAAATCATTATTTTTAGTATTCCTATTAATATAACATCCCAATATTTTACCTTTCAGGTTTCCTGATATTAGATCAACAGCTTCTTCTCTCCCCTCTGGAGTTTTTAATTTTTCTTGAATAAGTTCTTCTTCTATTACACGTAATTTTTCTTCAATCGCCTTTTCGGCTTGATCATAAGAAAAATCTTCTTCATCAGTATTTATACCCAAGGTTTTTAACTTATCTTTTAGCTTATTATCCGACATCTTCAAAAACTCTTCTTGTTCTCTAGAATTAACATATTCATGAATCTCAGTAGCGTCCCCATCATCTTTAAATGCTTCGACAAGCTCATCTGGTGTATTTATCCCCATTTTTTCAATCGCCGCCTTACTCTCTTCACTATTTATTATTTTATTTAATACTTCTGTATTCTTTCTCACCCCCTCCGCTGTCTCGTCGGAATATTCTCTCATCCCCCTACCGGCTCCTTTTTCTTTATCTGATTTTAAACTTAAAGACCCTTTTATCAGCTCTAAAATGTATTTTTTATCTTCAAGTTCTTTTATTCTTGCAATAACAGGAGCTATTTCTTTTTCTTTATTCAAAATATCTTTTTGTTTTTGATCCTCTTTCAAATCTTTAGATTGTTCAGCCAATTTTTCAAATAGTGACATAATTATTTTACATTTAAACAATTATTTAGTAATGCCTAAATTATACCCCGACAAAAAACGAAAGTAAACGATGAGTCTTGTCCAACGCACATTTACACCCAAATGAAAATGGATTCCAACGTAAAAGGAGCCCAAAAGGGCTCCTAAAACAATGAATCAATGTATCATATCAATATATGACTATGGACATAATAGATGATCATTTAACAAGTG